>CAITXW010000141.1 GCA_903896425.1 uncultured beta proteobacterium
CAATGCGACGCCAGAAAAGCGCATTGAACAGCGCACCGTTACCTCTAAAGGAGTTTGATCATGGCCTGGACACGCGACCAAATGGCGGCCAAAGCGGCTGAAGAATTGCAGGACGGTTTCTACGTCAACCTCGGCATCGGCTTGCCCACGCTGGTGGCCAACTTCGTTGCCCCCGACAAGGAAGTCTGGCTGCAAAGTGAAAACGGCATGCTCGGCATCGGCCCCTTCCCGACCGAGGACGAAGTGGACGCCGACCTGATCAACGCTGGCAAGCAAACTGTCACGACGATTCCCGGCTCCAGCATTTTTGGCAGCCATGAGAGCTTTGCCATGATCCGTGGCGGCAAGGTGAACCTGAGCATCCTGGGCGCCATGCAGGTCAGCGAAAAAGGCGATCTGGCGAACTGGATGATTCCGGGCAAGATGGTCAAGGGCATGGGCGGCGCGATGGACCTGGTGGGCGGCGTCAAGCGCGTGCTGGTTCTGATGGAACACGTGGCGAAGAAAAAAGACGGCACGATCGACCTCAAGATCCTGCCGGCCTGCACGCTGCCGCTGACCGGCGTTGGTGTTGTGAACCGAATCATCACCGATCTGGCCGTGATGGACGTAACGCCGCAAGGCCTGAAACTGGTCGAGATGGCCCCCGGCGTGACGCGCGAGGAATTGCAGTCCATGACCGGTGCGAAGCTGATCTGATCTGACATTTGTTGCCCCTGGCTGAGCTGGCGCTGGGCGCTTTCGAGCGCATGGTGGCGGCCACGCCGGGCTTTCGTGCGCGTCCTGGCCAGCAGGCCATGGCGCAACAGATTGCCAGTGCGCTGGCCGGCGTCAAGCTCGGCGAACAAAGCGAACCGAGCCAGACCCTGAATGTGATCCAGGCTGGCACCGGCGTTGGCAAGTCGGCCGCTTATCTCTCCACCGGCGTTGCGCTGGCACTGGCGCTCAAGACCCGGCTTGTGATCTCCACCGCCACGGTGGCGCTGCAGGACCAACTGATGACCAAGGACCTGCCGGCACTGGCCGCTGTGCTGGAGGCGCCGCTGGTCTATGCGCTGGCCAAGGGCCGTGGCCGCTACGTCTGCAAATTCAAGCTCGAACGCCTCTTTGGTGACCCGACGGCGGCACTTGAGGATTTGTTCGAGAGCGATGAAGATCGTGTGCCGACCCGCGCCACGTTTGGCAATCCGATACCCGAAAGCGACCCGGCGCAGCGGCGCATCAAACTCTATGCCACGCTGACACTGGCGCTCTCCGATGGCAGTTGGGACGGCGACCGCGACAAGCTGGCCGAGCAGCCGCAAGCGGGTGACTGGTCGGTTGTGGCAGCCGAGCGCCACACCTGTACCGCGCGCCATTGCCCGGCCTACGGCCAGTGCAGCTACTACAGCGCGCGCAGCCAGTTGGCGCAGGCCACTGTGATCGTCGCCAATCACGATCTGGTGCTGGCCTCCATCGGCAAGAAGACGCTGCCCGAACTCGACAACTGTCTGCTCGTGTTCGACGAAGGCCATCACCTGCCGGCGGTAGCGCTGGGCCAGTTTGCCAGCAGCATGGACTTGAGCCATCTGCGCTGGCTCGACAAATTGCCGCGCACCCTGCAACAGGTGAGTGAAACAATGCAGGTCGCGTTGACGCAGGATGTTGCCACGCTGGCGCAGCAACTCAAGGCTGCGTTGCAGGATTTTTCGCGCATGGCAATGGACTTGCTCGCGCTCGGCAACACCGGTTTTGATGCCCAGCATCGCTTCAGGCATGGCGTAGTGCCCGAAGCCTGGCACGCGCCGCTGCCATTGGTTCAGGGCCACGCCGCAGGCCTGTCCAGGGTGCTGGAAGCGCTCGGTGCCGAGCTCAAACGCATGGCGCGTGACGACCCCTCGCAAGCCGTCAGTTACTCGCTGCAGTACGCACGGCTCGGGCAACTGGCACCGCGCCTGGGCGCTGTGCTGGACACCAGCACGCTGCTGCTGGAGCAGGGTCCGCAACCGCTGGCCAAGTGGCTGCAGTCCGACACCGCTTCGGGGCTGGTGAACCTGAGCGCGCATGCCTGCCCGATCGAGCCGGGCGAACTGTTGCGCCAGTCGCTGTGGCGGTCGGTGCGGGGTGCGGTCATCACCTCGGCCACGCTGAGTAGTTGCGGCAGTTTCGATTTCTTTTTGCAGGAGGCCGGTCTCAGTGATAACGACGCAGTGACTACGCTGGCTGTCGAGAGCCCCTTTGACTACCGCCAGCAAGGGCGCTTGATTGTGGTTGAGACCGAGGCCGACCCGAAGGATGTGGAAGGTTTCACGCGTGAAATGCTGGCCGAGTTGCTGTCGGATTTACGTCAGGTGCAGCGCGGTGCGCTGGTGCTGTTCACCTCGCGCGTGCAGATGAAGGCGGCGCTGGCGGCGCTGGACGATAGGCTGCAGGACAGGGTGCTGGTGCAGGGCAGCATGGCGCGTACGCGCCTGATGGCGGCACATCAGGCCCGCGTCGAGGCGGCCTTGCCCTCGGTAATCTTCGGCCTGCAGTCCTTCGGCGAGGGCTTGGATTTGCCGGGGCCCTTGTGCGAGACCGTCTTCATTGCCAAGCTGCCCTTTGCCGCACCATCCGACCCGGTGCAGGAGGCGCGTGCTGAATGGCTCAAGACGCTCGGGCGTGACCCGTTCACGGAACTGGTGGTACCGGCCACCGGCATCCGTTTGCTACAGTGGACCGGGCGCGCCATCCGCGACGAGGCCGACCAGGCACGCGTGGTCTGCTACGACCGGCGGTTGCTGCGCACGGCCTATGGTCGGCGCATGTTGCAGGGTCTGCCGCCTTACGCCCTGGCACGCCGCTTCGGCGGGGTCGAAGTGGATCACAATCAGGGCAGCTAAGCTTTTCAAAGGTGATTCAGGTGATGGGGAAGATTTTGGGTTTGCTCATGCGCGGCGTATTTTTGCTGACCGCCTTGATATTTTTTGCCAGCCTGGCGCTGGTCGCAGTTTTCGTGCTGGTGCTCTGGTTGCTGCGTGCACTGTGGGCGCGTCTGAGCGGGCAGCCGGTCAGCCCCTGGACTTTCCAGTTCAAACATCATGCGACCTGGCAAGACTTTCGCCCCGGTGCGGGATCGGCCACCGCATCACCGCGTGCCGATGCCGATGTGATCGACGTCGAGATCAAGGAAGTCAGGGACGTCAGGGAAATCAGCAAGTAAAGAACAGCCGCTAGCCGTGAGCATTTTTTTGTTTCACAATGCGCTCATGTTGATTTGATTGACAAGCCAAAGCAAACCAAACCAAACCAAACATGGGCCTCCCAACCGGTTCTTCAGACGTAACACCTAAGGTATACGACCAGGTCGAGTACCGCGTGAAGGGCCGCATTCTGCATACGACGCTGCGCGGCCCGTTCAAGGAACTGGTGGAGGAAATTCCCGCCATCATCAACGAATTGGTACAGAAGCTGGCGCGCCAGGGCCGTTGGGGCCAAATCGTCACTTTCCAGCAAAGTGCCTACATGCCACCTGCCGCTGTGCGGAATCTTGGCAGCTATCTCAAGGTGAGGTACGCAAACCCGGAAACCAGGCCGGTGATAGCGCTTGTTTTCACAACCGATCTCGAAGCCGGCGTGACGATGGCGCCGGAGTATCTCAACTGCTACCTTGACGCCGGCATAAACAGTCGGCTTTTTGAAGACTATGTCAGCGCGCGCGATTGGGTCGAGGCCGAAATCAGCCATTTTGCGACACGCATCGAATGGAAAGACCGTTACAAGATCGGCGATCAGGAGATTGACGAACAACACCGCGAATTGTTCAAGCGCGCCGTTTATGTCCTGGCTGCCACCTCACATGAGGGACAGGTCATCTCCGCGATGCGACTTTTCCAGTACATGCGCACGCACCTCTCGCACGAAGAAGAACTGATGCGTCGCCTGCAGTACCCGAAATTCAAGGTTCACGCGCAGGAGCATCAGGAGATGCTGCGCCGGCTCAACGTCGTGATGGTCAAGATTGCCCATGAAGATCTGGTGAAAACCGATCTGGAAGAACTCCTGGGCGACTGGTTCATGGCCCATATGGAGACGGCCGACACCGAGTTAGCCCGCTTTGCCAACGCCGCCCGACAGAAGAAGTAGGGCGGATTTACGTTTGCCCGTTGGTAGCAATTGCTTGAGCAGCAGCCGGTAGCTGTCCAGATCAAAGGCCAGCGTCTGGCGGCTCTGCAGAGCCGCTTCGAGTTCCGCTTCGTCGTGCACCGTGGCCAGATGGCACCACTGGTCAAAAATGTGAATGTCGCTGCGGCCACTTTCGGCATGGTGTTCACGCAGACCGACCGGACCAGCGTGCGGCCAGACCTGCAAGCGGTGTTCGGCCAGTGCCAGTTGCAGCCGCAGGTAGTGCAACTCGGGTTTCTCCAGACCGCAGCAGACACCTTTGCAGCGCCCGATCTGCTGCGCAAAGCAGCGGCCTTTCCCAGACTCCAGCCCCAGCGCTTGCGGGCACAGCGTGTGTTGCTCGGCAAGTTCGCGCAGGCTCTTGATGGCCTGACTCTTGGAGCGGTAGACGCCGTACAACTGGCCGAATTCGCGCGGCTGCAGTTCCTCGCCGCGCACCAGGGTCAGTAGCGGTCGTGCCAGCGGGTCGACACTCAGGCGCCAGGCGCACAGACTGCTTTCACGGCGCAACTGGCGGTTGTGCAGCGGCTGGCGTTGCTTGACCAGGCGGGCTTCAAGCAGCAGGGCGCCGATTTCGCCGGCGGTCTCGATCCACTCCACGCGCCGGATCTCCTGTGCCATGCGCATTTCGCGTGCGACTTTGCCGGCAGCCTGGAAGTGCGCCATCACGCGGCTGCGCAGGTTGACGCTTTTGCCGATGTACAGCGGCACGGCCCCTTCGCCGAAGAACAGGTAGACGCCGCAGGTTTCGGGAATGTCTTTGACCGCTGTTTCCAGTTGCGGTGGCAACGCCGCGCTGCTTTGCAACAGGGTTGCGGCCTGACGCTGAACCTGATCGGCGCCGAGTTCCTGCGTTGCGCTGGCAAGCCAGGCCAGCACCACATCGACATCGCCCATGGCGCGATGCCGCGCGCTGCTGGTCAGGCCGTGGCGTTGCATGATGGCGTCCAGGCCGTGGCTGCGGTGCTGCGGGTAGAGCAGGCGCGACAGGCGCACCGTGCACAGGGTCTTGACGCGCAGCGGGATCTCGATACGCGCAAATTCGTTCAGCAGAAAGCCGTGGTCGAAACGTGCGTTGTGCGCCACCAGCACGGCGCCATCGAGCAGGTCCAGCAGTTGCGCTGCGACTTCGGCAAAGGCCGGCGCATCGCGCACCATTGCGTTGCTGATGCCGGTCAGGTTCTCGATGAAATAGGAGATCGTGGTGCCGGGGTTGACCAGCGTGCTCCAGCGCGCGACTTCCAGCCCGTTCTCGATGCGCACGGCAGCGATCTCCGTGATGCGATCCTGCGCCGGACTGCCGCCCGTAGTCTCCAAATCGAGAACAACGTAGGATGGCAACATCAATAGCAAAACATCATCGCCAGCCAGGCCGGGTCATCGATGACGTTGATCAGCAGGTAAGCGCCAATGCGGTAGAGCCAGAACTGTGCAACCTGCATCGGCTCGGGCGCAGCCTCAAACGATGTCGACGACATGAAAGCCGAATTGACCGGCGCGCCGGTCGCTGAAGTAGTGCTCCAGGGTTTCCTTGACGGTCCGGAAAGCGATCTCGTCCCAAGGGATTTCTTCTTCCAGGAACAACTTGGCTTCCATCGTCTCGTAGCCCGGGTCGAAGGTCTCGCTGAGCAGACGCGCCCGGTAGAACATGTGGACCTGGCCCACGCGTGCCACGTTGAGCAGCGAGAAAAAACCTTCGAGTTCGAACTGCGCACCGGCTTCTTCCACGGTCTCGCGTGCCGCGCCTTCGGCTGCGGTTTCGCCCAGTTCCATGAATCCGGCCGGCAGCGTCCATTTGCCCTTGCGCGGTTCGATGTTGCGCTTGCACAGCAGGATGCGCTGGCCCCAGTGCGGCACGGTTCCCACCACGATCAGCGGGTTTTCGTAATGCACGGCGTGGCAGACCGGACAGACCGCGCGCTGCTTGGTGTCGCCATCGTCCGGAATCCGGTAAACCACGGTGGCACCGCAGTCTTTGCAGTGTTTGATCGGGGGGCGCAGCATGAAGCCAGTGTAGTTCGTGCGGCTTATTTGACGCTCAGGCGGATCGACTCCAGCCCGGTCACGGCGCCCAGCAGGGTGTCGCCCGGCAGCACGGCTGCCACGCCTTCGGGTGTGCCGGTGTAGATCAGGTCGCCCGGTTGCAATTCCCAGGCCGCTGACAAATGTTCGATGACTTCGGCAATGTTCCAGATCAGCTTGGCGACCGTGCTGCGCTGGCGGTCCGTGTCGTTGACCTGCAGCGAAATTTCGGCGTTGGCGATGTTGCCGACTGCCGCTGCCGGGGTGATCACGCCGATCGGTGCCGAGTGGTCAAAACCCTTGCCGATGGACCAGGGGCGGCCCAGCTTTTTCATTTCGTTTTGCAGGTCGCGCCGCGTCATGTCCAAACCCACGGCGTAGCCAAAGATATGTTTGGCCGCGTCCGCTGCTGCAATGTTCTTGCCACCCGTGCCAATGGCCACCACCAGTTCGATTTCGTGGTGCAGGTTCTTGGTCAGGCTGGGGTAGGGCAGTGCAGCGGTTTCGCCGGCATTGACCACGACCACGGCATCGGCCGGTTTCAGGAAGAAGAAGGGCGCTTCACGCCCGGTAAAGCCCATCTCCTTGGCGTGTTCTTCGTAATTGCGGCCCACGCAGTAGATGCGGTGCACCGGGAAGCGCGCCGGGCTGCCGAGCACGGGGACGGACACGATTGGGGCGGGAGTGAAGGCGTAGCTCATGGCAGGCTTTCAGGGTATCAGTTGGACTTGGCGACAAGTTCGAAGTGTTCAACTGTCGGCGGGCCTGCAAAAAACGGACCGACGATGGCGCGCCAGTCGGCGAAGGCTGGCGACAGGCGGAAACCCACCGTATGGTCTTCCACCGTGTCCCAGAATACCTGCAGGACGTAGCGCTCGGTGCTTTCGACACCGCGGTTGACCTTGTAGCCCTGAAAGCCTTTGGCGTTGTGGATGACGGTTTCCAGACCGCGCGCGATGGCTTCTTCAAAAGCGGCATTTTGACCCGGGTGAATGCGGATGTCGGCGAGTTCGAGAATCATGTGAATACCTTGTTTGGCAGATTGGTTGGACTGGCGCCCGAGTTTAACTGTCCCCGGCTCGGTTGCAGAGACGGGCCTGGGGTATGCTGGACCCCATGCAAACTGAAAACTTCATCCCCGGAAAAGATGCGTCGCTTGAGTCGACCATCAACACCCTGCAGACCCGGCTGCAGGCGTTGGGCTTTCACATCGAGGAGCGCAGTTGGCTCAATCCGGTGGATGGCATCTGGTCGGTCCACATCCGGGACCGGGATTGCCCGCTGCTGTTTACCAACGGCAAGGGCGCCACGCGTTTGGCCTGCCTGGCCAGCGCGCTGGGTGAACTCTTTGAGCGTTTGTCGAACAACTATTTCTGGACCCACTACTACCTGGGCCCGGTCATTGCTGACCGGCACTATGTGCATTACCCGCAGGAGCGCTGGTTTGTGCCAGGCGAAGACGGCAGCTGGCCGGTCGATCTGCTCAACCCCGGGCTGCACAAGTTTTACAACCCCGAAGGCAGTGTCGAGGCCCAGAGTCTGGTTGAGTTCAACTCGGGCAACGTCGAGCGCGGCATTTGCGCACTGCCTTATGTGCGCCAGCGCGACGGTGTCGTGACCTGGTTTCCGGTCAATATCATCGGCAACCTGTACATGAGCAACGGCATGTCAGCTGGCAACACGGCGGCCGAGGCGCGCACGCAGGCACTCTCGGAAATTTTCGAGCGCCATATCAAGTTCCGCGTCCTGGCCGAAGGCATCTGCCTGCCCGATGTTCCCGAGGCTGTGATTGCGCGTTTCCCACGCATCGCCGCCGGCATCAAGGCGCTGCGCGCGGCCGGCTTTGGCATTCTGGTGAAAGACGCTTCGCTCGGCGGTCAGTACCCGGTGATGAACGTGACCCTGCTGCACCCGCAAGATCAGGGCTGCTTCGCCAGCTTTGGCGCACACCCGCGCTTCGAGATTGCACTCGAGCGCGCCCTGACCGAGTTGTTGCAGGGCCGCGCCCTGGACGCGTTGGGTGGCTTTCCGGTGCCGAGCTTCGACCTCGATGAGGTCGCGAGTTCGCCCAATCTGGAAATTCATTTTGTTGACTCCAGCGGCGTCATTCACTGGAAGTTTCTCGGTGATGCGCCCGATTACCCGTTTTGCGACTGGAACTTCAGCGCCAGCACGGTGGAGGACTGCGCCTGGTCGATCGACCGCATTCAGCGCGACGGCTTTGAGATCTACATCGCCGACTTCACGCACCTGGGGGTTTACGCCTGCCGCATCCTGGTGCCCGGCATGTCGGAGATTTACCCGGTGGACGATCTGGAGTTCGAGAACAACAGTGTCGGAAACGATATTCGTGAAGCCATCCTGAATCTGAGCGACCTCGACGACGAAGAATGTACCGACCTGCTGGCCACACTCAATGAATCGGCGCTGGCCGACCAGCGCCCGGTGGCTGCGGTGATCGGGTTGGCGGCCGATGCCGGTTCCTTCTGGGCTGACCTGCGCATTGGCGAACTCAAGACGCTGCTGGCACTGGCCATCGGCGATGAATCCGCCACGCTCGAGGGCTGCGACTGGATCCGGCACTTCGACCAGATCAACCCACAGCGCCGGCGCGTTTACGCCTGCATCGAAAGCCTGATCAACCTGGCCGACATGGGCGACAGCGGGCCCTATCTGGACGCCTTGCGCCAGCTCTACGGCGCCGGTGCTGTGGCGCAGGCGCACGCGCTCATCATGCAGACCGACCGCTTCATGGGCTTGTCGGCGCCGGGCCTGATGCTCGAAGGTTGCGAGATGCACCGCAAGTTGCTGCTGGCCTACGACAAGGTGCACACGCGCGCAGTCTGAAGCGCAGCGGGAGCCGTGAGCCCGACCATGAAAATTTTGAAGAAGATTTTTCGCCGGGTATTTTTTGTTCTGTTCGCGGCTTTTCTTCTGTTCGAGGAATGGGGCTGGGAGCCGCTGGCAAGGGTGTTTGCGCGCCTGGCGCGTCTGCCGCTGTGGGCGCGGTTGGAGCGCCGCATCATGGCGCTGTCGCCGACTGGCGCCATGCTGGCTTTTGGTGTGCCGGTGCTGACCCTGTTTCCGGTGAAACTGCTTGCGCTCTACCTGTTCGGTCGTGGCCAGGCCATGCTCGGGCTGGTGCTCCTGCTTGGGGCCAAACTGGGTGGTACGGCACTGCTGGCACGCCTGTTCCAACTGACGCAGCCGGCCCTGATGCAGTTGCCCTGGTTTGCCCGCTGGTACCCGCGCTGGAAGAACTGGAAGGACGCCATCCTGGCCGAGGTTCACAACTCCGCCATCTGGGTTGCAGCGCAGGAATTCAGGCACAAAGCCAAACGCTGGTGGGCCGACTGGCGGGGTTAAGCGTTTGTAGCCTGTAGCCCGTATGAAGCCAAAGGCGCAATACGGGAACATCGCAGTTTGACCCCGTATTGCGCTGCGCTCCATACGGGCATCCCATGCGAATGGCAAAATGAATTCATGAGCGATTACCTGATTCCCCAATGGCCCGCGCCAGCACGGGTGCGTGCGCTGTGCACGACGCGCAGCGGCGGTGTCTCGCAAGCGCCCTACGATTCGCTCAATTTGGGCGAGCACGTCGGCGACGACCCCTTGGCCGTGGCGGCCAATCGCCTGACGTTTGAGAATTCTCTTGCGGCACGACCGGTCTATCTGTCACAGGTACATGGAACCGCTGTTGCGACCCTGTCGTCCAACAGCGCGCACGGCATCGTGGCCGACGCCAGCCTGAGCACGCAGCCAGGCTTGGCCTGCAGCATCATGGTGGCCGATTGCCTGCCGCTGCTGTTCACCGATTTGCAGGGCAGCGCGGTGGCGGCAGCGCACGCGGGCTGGCGCGGTCTGGCCGGACAGGGCGGGCGCGGCGTGGTGGAGCAGACCTTGGACGCACTCGCGGCCGTCGGCACCGCATCAGACATCCTGGCTTGGCTGGGGCCTTGCATCGGGCCGCAGGCGTTTGAGGTTGGGGACGAGGTGCGCGAAGCCTTCACATCGCAGGATGCAGCGGCGCAGGCTTTGTTCCAACCGCACACGGCAGGCAAATGGCTGGCCGACCTGCCGGGTCTGGCGCGTTTGCGCCTGCGCCGGGCTGGCGTCGAGCAACTCTACGGCAACGACGGCAGCCTGCCCTGGTGCACGTTTGGCAACCCGGCGCGCTACTTTTCGCACCGGCGTGACCGCGTCAGCGGTCGCATGGCGGCCTGCATCTGGCTGACGTGAATCCAATAGCTGTCGGAAACCGTTGGTCTCTCGCGCCTGTCAGTGTTTCGAAGGTTTGAACCTGAGATACTTGGGTATTCACGCATGGGAAAAATTGGAAGGGACACAGCATGGCAGCAGATACACCAGAGTTTTGGGCTCAGTCGGCACAGCAATTTCAACAGTCCTTGACTGAGGGTTGGGCGAAAGCCTTCGATTCTTTCAAGAGCATGGACCTCGGCGCTGCCGGCTCGGGCATGGGCGCCGGCGCAGCCAAGACGCCGGACATCAAATTTGCCCCCGAGAAACTGCAGGCGCTGCAGCAGCAGTACCTGGAGCAGGCCGCCGCGCTCTGGACCGATAGCATGCATGGCACGGCACAAAACTCGGACAAGCGCTTTGCGGCGCAGGCGTGGTCGGAGAACCCGGTGGCTGCTTTCTCGGCGGCTGCCTATTTACTCAACACGCGTACCTTGATGGGCCTGGCTGACGCGGTGCAGACCGATGCCAAGACGCGCGCGCGCATCCGCTTTGCGGTTGAACAACTGACCGCTGCTGCGGCGCCGAGCAACTTCATGGTGTTCAACGCCGAGGCGCAAAAGAAGGCGATTGAGACCAAGGGCGAGAGCATTGCCAGGGGCGTCACGAATCTGATCCACGACATGCGCCAGGGCCACGTGTCGATGACCGACGAGAGCATCTTCGAAGTCGGCAAGAACGTTGCCACCACCGAAGGCGCCGTTGTTTTCGAGAACGAACTGTTCCAGTTGATCGAATACAAGCCGCTCACCGCCAAGGTCTATGAGAAGCCTTTTCTGCTGATTCCACCCTGCATCAACAAGTTTTATATCCTGGACCTGCAGCCGGAGAACTCGGTGATCCGCTATGCAGTGTCGCAAGGACAGCGCACCTTTGTCATCAGCTGGCGCAACCCGGATGCCTCGCTGGCGAACAAGACCTGGGACAACTACGTTGAAGACGCCGTCATCAAGGCGATCGCCGTCACCCAAGAGATCACCGGCGCCAAGAGCATCAACACATTGGGCTTCTGTGTCGGCGGCACCATGATGGGCTGTGCCCTGGCGGTGCTGGCGGCACGCGGTCAAAAGCCGGTCTCCAGTGCCACATTCCTGACATCGTTCGTTGATTTCAGCGACACCGGCGTGCTCGACGTCTTCATCGACGAGTCTTTTGTCAATTACCGTGAAAAGGAAATGGGCAAGGGCGGCCTGATGAAGGGCAACGACCTGGCCAGCACCTTCAGCTTTCTGCGCCCGAATGACCTGGTCTGGAACTACGTGGTGGGCAATTACCTCAAGGGCGAAACGCCGCCCGCATTTGACCTGTTGTACTGGAACAGCGATTCCACCAACCTGGCTGGGCCGTTCTACGCCTGGTATTTGCGCAACACCTATCTCGAGAACAATCTGGTCAAGCCCGGCGTTGCCACCGTGTGCGGGCAGAAGATCGACCTGCGCACGCTCGACATGCCGGTCTACGTCTATGGTTCGCGCGAGGACCACATCGTGCCGATTGGCGGCGCCTACGCCACGACCCAGGCCGTGACCGGCAAGCGCCGTTTCGTGATGGGGGCGTCCGGCCACATCGCCGGCGTCATCAACCCGCCAGCGGCCAAGAAGCGCAGCCACTGGACGCGCGATGACGGCAAGTTCCCCAAGACCCATGCTGAATGGCTCGCTGGTGCGACCGAGCATCCCGGCAGTTGGTGGAGCGACTGGTCGAGCTGGCTCAAGAGCCACGCCGGCAAGCAGATCGCCGCACCCAAGGCCTACGGCAAGGGCAAGTACAAGGCGATCGAGGCGGCGCCGGGCCGCTACGTCAAGGTCAAGGCCTGATTGCGCGGTCAATTATTGGCATTCTGGAAACCAATGGGCAGCCGGCACAGCTGCTGTCTTAGTGTTTTCCTCAATGCTGAAAAGCGCATTAGTCGGTATAGTGAACTGAGTTAGCGTGCCTCTATTCATCAATAAACTGGAGTAAAACCATGAGTCAAAAAGTAGCCTATGTAACCGGAGGCATGGGTGGCATCGGAACCGCCATCTGCCAGCGTCTGTCCAAAGAGGGCTTCAAGGTTATCGCCGGCTGCGGCCCCACACGTGACCATGCCAAATGGCTGGCCGAGCAAAAGGCACTGGGCTATACCTTCTACGCCTCGGTCGGCAATGTCGGCGACTGGGATTCCACGGTACAGGCTTTCACCGACGCCAAGGCCGCGCACGGCACGATCGACCTGCTGGTCAACAATGCCGGCATCACGCGTGACCGCATGTTCATCAAAATGACCCGTGAAGACTGGGACGCCGTGATCGAGACCAACCTGAACTCCATGTTCAACGTCACCAAGCAGGTGGTGGCCGACATGGTTGAAAAAGGCTGGGGCCGCATCGTCAATATCTCGTCGGTCAATGGCGCCAAGGGTCAAGCTGGTCAGACCAATTACTCTGCTGCCAAGGCCGGTATGCACGGGTTCACCATGGCGCTGGCGCAGGAACTCGCTACCAAGGGCGTGACCGTCAACACCGTCAGCCCGGGCTACATCGGCACCGACATGGTCAAGGCGATTCGCCAGGACGTGCTCGACAAGATTGTGGCCACGGTGCCGGTCAAACGCCTGGGTGAGCCCAGCGAGATCGCCTCCATCATCGCCTGGATTGCATCTGACGAAGGCGGCTACTCAACCGGCGCAGACTTCTCCGTCAATGGCGGTTTGCACATGGGTTGAGCCGGTTGCTTCGAAGCAGCGAAAAGCCCGCGTTTGCGGGCTTTTTTATTGGGCATGAACAGTCCCTTAGCAGTGGTAGCCGTCCTTGATGTGGGTGGGATGGGTGTGCCGACGACACCGGGGCAGATGATTCCGCTCATGTCCCCCGCAGAGGGCTGTGCCCTCTGCTCCTCCTTGACTTGGCAATACCCCAAGTTCACGCTTCACCATCCACCCCAGCGCCCTCGGAAATTTGCCATGTCGGCTTGCGTCCCGCAGCGCCACAACAGGGGATGACTGCAATGTGCCTGTCGTTGACCGACGTCGCGGTCAGGCCGTGGCCGCTTCGAGTTGGCTTGACAGCGTCAGCCACTGCTCTTCGAGTGTCTGCAGTTCATCGTTGATCAGCTTGAGCCGCATGCCGAGTTCGGCGAAATCGGACGGTGGTGGTGCGGCGCACAGATGGCCTTCGATGGCCCCGCCTTCGCCTTGCAGCGTGGCCATGCGGGCTTCGACGTCTTCGAGTTGGCGCTTGAGTGTGCCGCGCGCCGCCGGCTTGGCCTTGACCGGTGCTGCGGCTTGCGCCTGGGCTTTGCGCTCGGCTTTGGCGCTGGCGCTGCTGGCTTCCTTGATCGCTTCACGCTGGCGCTTGGCTTCGTCGAGCAGGTAGCGCTGGTAGTCATCGAGGTCGCCGTCAAACGGTGAGACACCGCCGCGCGAGACCATCCAGAATTCGTCGCAGACAGCGCGCAGCAGGGCGCGGTCGTGGCTGACCAGCATCACCGTGCCTTCGAACTCGTTGAGTGCCATCGAGAGCGCTTCGCGCGTGGCCAGATCAAGGTGGTTGGTGGGCTCATCGAGCAGCAGCAGGTTCGGGCGCTGCCAGACGATCATGCACAGCACCAGGCGCGCCTTCTCACCGCCGCTCATGCTGCCGACGGCCTGCTTGACCATGTCGCCGCCGAAGTTGAATGTGCCCAGAAAACTGCGCAGGTCCTGCTCGCGCGTGGCCTGGCCTGCAATCTTGCCGGCGGCGGTGAGTTCCTTCGCGAGCCGGATCATGTGCTCCAGCGGCGTGTCAGTCGGGCGCAGCACATCGAGTTCCTGTTGCGCAAAGTAGCCGATGTTCAGGCCCTTGCCCTCGGTCATCTCGCCGCCAATCGGCTGCAACGCGCGCGCCACGGTCTTGACCAGCGTTGACTTGCCCTGGCCGTTGGCGCCCAGGATGCCGATGCGCTGGCCCGCCAGCACCGAGCGGCTGACGTTGTTGACGATCACAGTCGGTGGCGTGCCCTCCGGCGCGTCCTCTGGCGCCGGGTAGCCAAAGCTCACGCCCTGCATGGAGAGCATCGGGTTGGGCAAATTGGCCGGTTCCTTGAACTCGAACGTGAAGTCGGCATCGGCCAGCAGCGGCGCAATTTTCTCCATGCGGTCCAGGGCCTTGACGCGGCTTTGCGCCTGCTTGGCCTTGCTTGCCTTGGCCTTGAAGCGCGCAATGAATTTTTGCAGGTGGGCAATCTTGTCCTGCTGCTTGGAAAAAGCGTTTTGCTGCAGCTCCATCTGCTCGGCGCGCAAGTCCTCGAACTTGCTGTAGTTGCCGCCGTATCGCACCAGCTTGGCGGCGTCGATGTGCAGCGTGACGTCGGTCACCGCGTCCAGAAACTCGCGGTCGTGGCTGATGACGATCATCGTGCCTTCGTACTTCTTGAGCCAGGTTTCCAGCCAGACCAATGCGTCCAAGTCCAGGTGATTGGTTGGCTCGTCGAGCAGCAGCAGGTCTGACGGGCACATCAGCGCGCGCGCCAGTTGCAAGCGCATGCGCCAGCCGCCCGAAAAACTGTTGACCGGGTTGGTGAGTTCGGTGGTCTTGAAGCCCAGGCCCAGGATCAAGGATTGGGCACGCGCTGGCGCGTCGTGTGAACCGGCGTCGTGCAGCGCCATGTAGGCGTGTGCCATGCGGTCGTAGTCGTCCGTGCCTTCGGCGGCCGTGACTTCCTGTTGCGCCGCCAGCAGCGTGGTGTCGCCTTCAACGACGAAGTCGGTTGCGCTCTGCTCGGTCTCGGGCATGTCCTGCGCCACCTGGCCCATGCGCCACTGCGCCGGGATGCTGTATTCGCCGGCGTCCTCGTGCAACGTGCCGTTGAACAGGGCAAAGAGCGAAGACTTGCCGGCCCCGTTGCGCCCGACCAGGCCTACCTTCTCACCCGGATTGAGGGTGACGGTGGCGCCGTCGAGCAAGACCTTGACGCCGCGGCGCAGGGTGACATTTTTAAGAGTAATCAAGAGAGTCGATCAGGTTGGGTATTGGAATAATTTCAGGGCGCGATGACAAATGATGTTGTCATCCCGGACTTGGTCCGGGATCCATGGATTGCGGGTCGGCGCCCGCAATGACAATTCCACCCATCATTAGCGCCTCGCGCGTCAGCAGCAGAACCTGGTCTTCGCCGGCGCTGGTTTCCAGCCAGATGGCTTCGAGGGCGGGGAAGGCGGCTTCAAAGTGTTCGCGTTCGTTGCCGATCTCGAGCAGCAGCACGGCGTGTTCGCTCATGTGCTGCGGCGCGTCTTTGAGCAAGCCGCGGATGAAGTCCATGCCATCGCTGCCACCGGCCAGCGCCAGCGCCGGTTCGGCCCGGTATTCAGGCGGCAGTGCTGCCATGCTGTGCGCGTTGACGTAAGGCGGGTTGCACAGAATCAGGTCATAGGGCCCGTGCACACCGGCCAGGCCGTCGGACTCGAACAACGCGATGCGATCGTGCAGGCTGTGTTTGTCGACATTGATGTGGGCTACCGCCAGCGCATCGGCCGAGATATCGCAGGCATCGATGCGCACATCCGGGTAGGCCAGCGCTGCCAGCACGGCCAGACTGCCGTTGCCGGTGCACAGGTCCAGCACGGCGTGCGTGGCGTCGCTGAGCCAGGGGTCGATGGCGCCGCCGGTCAGCAGTTCGGCAATCAGCGAGCGCGGCACGATGGCGCGTTCATCAATATAAAAGGCAATGCCCTGCAGCCAGGCTTCGCGCGTCAGGTAGGCAGCGGGTTTGCGGCTCTTGATGCGTTCGGCCAGAAGCATTTCAACCAGTGCTTGCTGTGCTGGCGTCACGGGCTGGTTGGCAATGGAATCGGCACCGTCGAGGGCGCTGTCCAGCGGCAAACCGAGTTGCCACAAGACCAGCCAGGCGGCTTCGTCAAAAGCGTTGCGCGTACCGTGGCCGAATGCAACAGCGGCGGCG
>CAITXW010000142.1 GCA_903896425.1 uncultured beta proteobacterium
CAGCGCGATGTGGTTGTCGTAGCTCTTGCTCATCTTGCGTCCGTCGAGCCCGGGCAGGGTGGCGACGTTGTCTTCAATGGCGGCTTCGGGCAGCGTGAAGTGTTCGCCATAGAGGTGGTTGAAACGCTGCGCGATGTCGCGCGCCATCTCGATGTGCTGCACCTGATCGCGCCCGACCGGCACCTGGTGCGCGTTGAACATCAGGATGTCGGCGGCCATCAGCACCGGGTACATGAAGAGGCCGGCGTTGACGTTGGCATCGGGCTCCTGCTGCGCTGCGGTGTTCTGGTCCACGGCAGCCTTGTAGGCGTGGGCGCGGTTGAGCAGGCCTTTGGAGGTGACGCAGGTCAGCAGCCAGGTCAGTTCGGGAATCTCGGGCACATCGGACTGGCGATAAAACGTCACGCGCTCGGGGTCCAGGCCAGCAGCGAGCCAGCTCGCGGCAATTTCGAGCGTGGAGCGCTGGATGCGCGCCGGCTCGTCGATCTTGATCAGGGCGTGGTAGTCGGCCAGAAAATAAAAACTCTGGACATCGGTGCGCCGGCTCGCCTGCACGGAGGGCCGGATCGAGCCGACGTAATTGCCCAGGTGCGGTGTGCCCGAAGGCGTGATGCCGGTCAGAAAACGGTGGGAACTCATGGCAGAAAAACTTGGTTACAGGTGCGGTAAAAACTAGCCCAACAGCATGGCAATCGGTGTCAGCAGAAGATTGAGCAGGCTGTAGGTCAGACCCATCAGGGGTTGCATCCACAGGCTGCTGACGACGCCCGCGATGACCAGGCCCATGACGATGAAGAAGCCCCAGGGTTCGACGCGCGACACCCATACCGCCTGGCGATAGGGCAGCAGGCCAACCAGAATGCGCCCGCCGTCCAGCGGCGGCAACGGGAACAGGTTGAAGACAAACATCACGACGTTGACCAGCACGCCGCCTTGCGCCATCTTGAGGAAGAAGGGCTCGGAGACATCGGCACCCTTGAGCACAAACAGCAGGGCGCCCCACAGGAAGGCCTGGATGAAGTTGGCCGCCGGTCCGGCCAGCGCGACCCAGATCATGTCGCGCTTGGGGTTGCGCAGATTGCCAAAGCGCACCGGCACTGGTTTGGCGTAGCCGAACAGAAAGGCGCCTGAGGTTGCAACGTACAGCAGCAGCGGCATCAGGATCGTGCCCATCGGGTCGATGTGCTTGAGCGGGTTGAGCGTGATGCGCCCGAGCGCATAGGCGGTGTTGTCGCCAAAATGGCGTGCTGCATAGCCGTGTGCCGCTTCGTGCACGGTGATGGCGAACAGCACCGGCAAGGCGTACAGGGCGATGGTTTGAATCAGGTGGGCGATGTCCATGGCGCTATTGTCCCTTAGAGTCCGAGCGCAGACAGGGGGCCGCGACCTTCGCGGATCACCTCCGGCTCGCCGCTGCTCAGGTCAATCACTGTGGTCGGCTCGCGTGTGCAGGCGCCGGCGTCGATGACGGCGGCGATCTGGTTTTTGTAGCGCGCCAGAATGTCTTGTGCGTCATTGAGCGGCTCGGTTTCGCCCGGTGCGATCAGCGTGGTCGCCAGCAGCGGGGCACCGTGCAGTTCCAGCAGCGCTTGCAGCACCTTGTGCTCGGGCACGCGCAGACCGATGGTGCGACGCGCCGGGTGGCTCAGGCGGCGCGGCACTTCCTTGGTGGCTTCCAGGATGAAGGTGTAGGGGCCGGGCGTGGCCGACTTGATCAGTCGGAACTGTTGGTTGTCGACCATCGCGTAGGTGGAGAGTTCACGCAGGTCACGGCACAGCAGGGTCAGGTGGTGCTTGTCATCGACGCCACGGATGCGGCGCAGCTTGTCGGCAGCTGCCTTGTCGTCGATGTGGCAGACCAGCGCGTAACTGGAGTCGGTCGGTACCGCCAGGATCTCGCCTTTTTCCAGCAGTGCGACGGACTGCTTGAGCAGGCGAATCTGCGGATTCTCGGGGTGAACTTCAAAAAACTGGGCCATGGCGCTATTGTCGGGCAAGCGCGCTCAGTCGGTTTCGGGGCGACGCTGCCGGTTCACCTCATGGGCTGAGAGCACGGCGTTGCCGACGCCGCTGGCCGCGATCACGGCGATGCCGAGCCAGGCCAGGGTGTCGGGTAAATGCTTGAACATCAGCCAGCCCAACAGAGTGGCAAAGGCGATCTGCGTGTAGAGGTAGGGTGTCAGCACCGGGGCTGAAGCGCGCTGGTAGGCCCGGATCAGCATCAGGTGGCCAGAGGTTCCCAGAAAGCCGAGCACCAGGAACCAGGGCCAGTGCGCCAGCAACGCGGCCTGGCTCCAGTAGAAGACGACGATCGGGCACATCAGCAGGGCGCCGACCAGCCCGGTGTAAAACTGTGTGGTGTAGGGGTTTTCTTCGCTGCTGAGGCGACTTGTCAGCACCTGAAACCAGCCATAGCTGGTGACCATCACGACCGGAAACAGCAAAGCCCAGCTGAACACCTGGCCACCCGGGCGCACCACCAGCAGGACACCGACCAGACCGGTCACCATCAGCAACCAGCGCCGGGGCGAGACCTGGTTTTTCAGCACGGCGGCCGCCATGGCGGTGGCCACCAGCGGCGAGAGCATCACCATGGCGGTGAACTCGCCCACCGGCAGGTATTGCAAACCCAGGAAAGAGCAGGCGCTGGTGATCAGCAGCAGCACGCCGCGCAGCATCTGAAAGCGTGGATTTGCGGTTTTCAGCAAGGCACTTCTTTGCGCCGGAAAGCGCATGGCAAAGGTCACCACCGCCTGAAACACATAGCGACCCCAGAGCAGCATCAGCACCGGTGCCAGCGTGGCCGCATGCTTGGTCGCGGTGTCAAGCAGAGCAAAGCACAGGGCCGCCAGCACGATGAGCAGAATGCCGGCACCCTGCCGGGTGCGCCAGAAGTACATGGTGGAATCAGCGACCGGTGGCGGCACTGGCCGCCGGGGTCTGATGCGCTGGGTTCTGGATGCGATCGGTCAGCAGGTCCCACACCGGTGTCAGTTTGGCCGGCAAAGGCGGCAGCGTGCCCAGTTCGGTGTGGCTCTCTTGCGGGCTGTGAAAATCGCTGCCGCGCGAAGCCGCCAGACCGAATTCGCGCGCCGTGTCGGCGTAGCTCAGGTATTCGGCCGCTGTGTGGCTGCCGGTGACCACTTCCACGCCTTGCCCGCCATGGGCCTTGAATTCGCTGAACAGCGCGTACTCTTCGTTGGCGCTGAATTTGTAGCGTGCCGGATGCGCAATCACGGCGACACCGCCGGCTGCTGTGATCCAGCCCACGGCGTCCTTCAGACTGGCCCAGCGATGCTCGACGTAGCCGGGTTTGCCTTCGGTCAGGTATTTGCGAAAGACTTCATTGGTTTCGCGGCAGACGCCGGTCTCGACCATGAAGCGGGCGAAATGCGTGCGCGAGATCAGCGCGTGATTGCCGGCGTATTTGAGTGCGCCTTCATAGGCACCGTGAATGCCGACTTTGGCCAGGCTTTCGGCCATTTCCATGGCGCGCTGACCACGACCGCCGCGCGTTTGCAGCAGCCCGCGCTGCAGGGCTTCGTTGTCCGGGTCAAAACCCAGGCCAACGATGTGAACCGTTTGGTGGATGAAAGTGACCGAAATCTCGACCCCGGTCAGATACGGCAGGTTGAGCGCCGCAGCCGCAGCGGCAGCGCGCTGCTGGCCGCCGATTTCATCGTGGTCGGTCAGCGCCCAGAGCGCCACGCCGTTGGCCTTGGCGCGCTCGGCCAGCGCTTCAGGCGTGAGCGTGCCGTCAGAGATGGTGGAATGGCAGTGGAGGTCGGCGTTCAGGGTGGAGGACACAGAGCCATTCTAAAGCTCGGCCGCCTCCACCAGAAAGCGCACCCGGCGCACGCCGTTCCAGGCGTCGGCGTCGAGGCGGAAGGCGAGCTTGACGCGCGGCGGCAGCGCATCGGTGTGGCCGAACCAGATGCCGTCCACCGGCTGGCCCTGGTGCTTGAGCTTGAGCGCCAGGTGCTTGCCACCGACCAGGCGTTGCGACAGCACTTCGAGTTCTTCGCTGAAGGTGGGCGCGGCAAAGCCCTGGCCCCAGACTTCCTTGTGCAGCGTGTCGACCAGATCGACCCTGCGGTACTCGGGCTTGAGCGGCCCGTCGGTGGCCAGGCGCCGGGTCAGTGTGTCGGCGTCCAGCCATTCGCCTGCGACCGTGCTCAGGCCTTGTTCAAACGTTGTCAGATCGGTTGCGTTGATGGTGCAGCCCGCCGCCATCGCGTGGCCGCCAAAGCGCAGCAGCACGCCGGGATGGCGCTTGGCCAGTAGATCGAGCGCGTCGCGCAAATGAAAGCCGGCAATCGAGCGCCCCGAGCCCTTGAGTTCGTGCTCGTGGCCCGGTGCCGCGCTGGC
>CAITXW010000143.1 GCA_903896425.1 uncultured beta proteobacterium
AGTTCATGCCTGTGCTCAAGACCGGGGGCATGACGCTGGCACCTTTCAACGCATGGGTCGTTCTCAAGGGCCTGGAGACGCTCGACATTCGCATGCGGGCGCAGTCGGCCCATGCGCTGGCGCTAGCGCAGTGGCTGGAGCAGCATCCGGCGGTGCAGCGCGTGTTCTACCCGGGCCTCCTCAGTCACCCGCAACATCAATTGGCGATGGCGCAGCAGTCGGGCATCGGCGGCGCTGTACTGTCGTTTGAGGTCAGGGCCAGCAGCCCCGAGCAGGCCCGCGCCCGCGCCTTCCACGTGCTTGACAGCATGCAACTGCTGTCGCTCTCCACCAACCTGGGCGATACCAAGACGCTGGCCGCGCATCCGGCCAGTACCTCGCATGGGCGCCTGACCGAAGCGCAGCGCCAGTCCGCCGGCATTGGCCAGGGCCTGATCCGCGTCGCGGTCGGGCTCGAACATCTTTCTGATATTGAAAATGATTTGTCCCGTGGTCTGACGACACTGGACGCACTGAAATGACCCAAAAAACCCGTACCCGTTTCGCGCCATCTCCCACTGGTTTTATCCACCTCGGCAACATCCGCTCGGCCCTATACCCCTGGGCCTTCGCGCGCTCCACCGGTGGCGATTTCATTCTGCGTATTGAAGACACGGATCTGGATCGCTCGACCCAGGCGGCGGTGGACGTCATCATCGACGGCATGTCCTGGCTTGGTCTCAACTATGACGAAGGCCCGTTCTACCAAATGCAGCGCATGGCGCGCTACAAGGAAGTCCTGGCTGACCTGCAGGCAGCCGGGCACGTCTACCCCTGCTACATGAGCATGACCGAACTCGACACGCTGCGTGAGCGCCAGACCGCAGCGAAGGAAAAGCCGCGCTACGACGGCACCTGGCGTCCGGCGCCGGGCAAAGCGTTGCCGGCCATCCCCGAAGGCGTGAAGCCGGTGCTGCGTTTCAAGAATCCGCAGGGCGGCTCGGTGGTGTGGGAGGACAAGGTCAAGGGCCGTATCGAGATCAGCAACGACGAACTCGACGACCTGGTGATTGCGCGCCCGGACGGCACACCGACCTACAACTTCTGCGTGGTGGTGGACGACATCGACATGTGCATCACGCACGTGATTCGCGGTGACGACCACGTCAATAACACGCCGCGCCAGATCAACATCTTTCGCGCCCTGGGCAAAGAGCCGCCGGTCTACGCCCATCTGCCGACCGTGCTCAATGAGCAGGGCGAGAAGATGAGCAAGCGCAACGGTGCCAAGCCGGTCACGCAGTACCGCGACGAAGGCTATCTGCCCGACGCCATGGTGAACTACCTGGCGCGCCTGGGCTGGAGCCATGGCGACGATGAAATTTTCAGCCGCGAACAGTTTCTGCAATGGTTCAATCTGGACCACCTGGGGCGCAGCGCGGCGCAGTTTGACGAAGCCAAGCTGCGCTGGGTCAATGCCCAGCATCTGAAGGTCATGACCGACGACGCGCTGGCGCCGCTGGTGCGCGATCAGTTGCAGCGGCGCGGCATTGAAGCCGATGAACGTTTGCCGCAAATCTGCGCGCTGTTCAAAGACCGCAGCGACACCACCGTGGTGCTGGCCGATTGGGCCGCACGCTTCTGTGCCGACGTTGCGCCCAAGGCCGAAGAAGTGGCACAGCACGTCACCGACGCCATCAAGCCCGCGTTGAGTTTGCTGTGCGACAAACTCGCTGCGTGCACCTGGGACAAGCCATCGATTGCCGCTGCCATCAAGGAAGTGCTGACCGCCAGCGCCATCAAGATGCCGCAACTCGCAATGCCGGTGCGCGTGCTGGTGATGGGCACGGCGCAGACACCATCGGTTGACGCTGTGCTGGAACTGGTTGGCAGGGAAAAAGTGCTGACGCGCCTGCGGGCGGCATGACATTTCAAGCTATAATTCGAGGCTTGGAAATCAGGAATGCCTAAGACAGCAATGAATCAGGTGTTCGCGGTAACGGGGGTATAGCTCAGCTGGGAGAGCGCTTGCATGGCATGCAAGAGGTCAGCAGTTCGATCCTGCTTACCTCCACCAACGATTTCTGAGAGTGGGCTGAAAGGTCCGCAAGTTGAGACGGAAGTCCAAAGGTTATGACCCCATCGTCTAGAGGCCTAGGACATCACCCTTTCACGGTGAGTACCGGGGTTCGAATCCCCGTGGGGTCGCCAGATTCATCGCAAGGTGGACGAGGTGCAAGTCGGTAACAGCCGGTCCGCAAGGGCAGGCGACTTGGCTCGAAAGAGCGAACGTTACCGCTACCAGGAGTGGTAGTTCAGTTGGTTAGAATACCGGCCTGTCACGCCGGGGGTCGCGGGTTCGAGTCCCGTCCACTCCGCCA
>CAITXW010000144.1 GCA_903896425.1 uncultured beta proteobacterium
CCCGATGTGAACCGGGGCTTTGGCCGTTTCGAGCCGATTTCGGACAAGCAGATCCGCTATGGTCTGAGCGCCATCAAGGGCTCAGGCGGGCAGGCGGTGGAGGCGATTGTGGCGGCGCGCGAAGGCCGTGGTGTCGGGCCGCGCGCAACAGACAGCGGGCCGTTCTCGAGCCTGTTTGATTTTTGCGCACGCGTCGATCGCAGCCGCATCAGCAAGCGCACGGTCGAAGCCCTGATCAAGGCCGGCGCTTTTGATTCGATTCAGCGCAACCGTGCCAGTCTGATGGCGTCGCTGGAGCGTGCTTTCGAGTTCGGTGCCGCGATGCTGGCCAATGCGAACCAGGGCGGCCTGTTCGATATGGGGGGCGAGGATGACCATGGTTCGAGTACGCAGGAGCCTGAACTGGTACAGGCTACGCCCTGGGGTGTGAAGGAGCAGTTGACCTACGAAAAGACCGCAGTTGGCTTCTATTTGTCAGGCCATTTGTTTGACGAGGTCGCGCTGGAGGTGCGCCGTTTCGTCAAGCGCCAGGTCGATGATTTGATCGACACGCGTGAACCGCAACTGCTGGCCGGCATCATCACCGATTTCCGCGTCATCAATGGCCAGCGTGGCAAGCTCGCGCTGTTCAAGCTTGACGACAAATCTGGCGTCATCGAAGCGCGTGCTGACGAAGCGCTGATCAACGCCAACCGCCAGTTGTTCAAAGACGATGAACTGGTGATTGTGATGGGCAAGTTGCAGCCGGACCGTTTCTCGGGTGGCATGCAGTTGACGGTGACGCAGATCTGGGATCTGGAGCAGGCGCGCTGCCGCTTCGGCAAGTTCCTGCGTGTGACGGTCAACGGCAAGGCGCCTGAGGTGGCGCGCTTGATCAGCGAATTTCCGGCTCGCGTGGAGGTGAGTGAGCAGGGTGAGTTGGTGCGCGGACTGGCGGTGCGCCTGGCGCTGGCACGTCAGACCAGCGGTGGCGCTGCTTCAGCTGAACTGCAACTCGGCGAGGCCTTTCGCTTCTACCCCAGCAACGCCGCCCTGGCCGGCTGGCGCGTGCAGGCAGATGCGGGCAAGGCGGAAATCGTCTACGAGTGAACGCAGGGCATTAAATGTAGCCCGTATGGAGCGCAGCGCAATACGGGGTTGTCGTGCGTCGATCCCGTATTACGCCTTCGGCCTCATACGGGCTACGTGATCAGAAATCGTTTGGGCTCAGGCCAAGTTCCAGATCGGGTGGAACGCGGCCATCGGTATCACGTGGCAGCACCGCCATTTCAAGTGCTGCCACCACCGCGTCATCCCAGGCCTTAACGCCGCTGCTGCTAATGATCTTCAGGCTTTTGCCGATAACCGTTCCGTCGGGTGAGGTTGAAAATCTGACGACAACTTTCGGGTTGCCTGCGCCCAGGTAGCCGATTCTGTTCGCCTTGAAGTAGGCGGCAATCCGACCCTTGTAGCTGGCCGATGGCCCCGACGATTGCAGCGCGGTGCCAGTGGAGCCTTGGGCGCCCGTGGCGCCGGCTTTGCTTAAAGCATTGGTGATGAATTCGTTTCGGCGAACTTCGCTGTTCTTGGCATCCTGCTGTGCTTGCAGCGCTTGCTTGCGCTGCTTTTCCTTGTCCAGTTTCTGTTTGTCCAGCGCGGCCTGTTTGTCCTGTAGACGTTTCTTTTCCTGCGCCAGTTTCTCAGCCTTCAGGCGTTGATTCTCGCGATCGATTTTTTGCTGTTTGTCACGCTCAAGTTTTTCATTTTTCAGGCGTTTCTTCTCGCGTTCCAGCGCGATGTCGACCTCGGCCGGTGTCGGCTCGGGTGGCGCTGCTACCGGCGGCGGTGCGGGTGGTTCGGGCGCGACCTCCACCAACGCCGGCGCCGCCTGCTGCGGCAGGGCCGACCACAACTCGGCTTCGGCGGTCACGGTAATGGCCTCGCGGTGCCATTGCACGCCCAGAGTCAGCGCGGCGACCAGGAAGGCGTGGGCCAGCACCGCCAGCGCGAACGAGCGCAGTGCGCCCGGCGTGGGCGGGGGGCCGAATTCAAAGCGATCGCTGGTCACCGTGGCATTCATGGCCTTGCTGCGCTC
Source organism: uncultured beta proteobacterium (assembly GCA_903896425.1). Lineage (GTDB taxonomy): Bacteria > Pseudomonadota > Gammaproteobacteria > Burkholderiales > Burkholderiaceae_C > Rhodoferax. Next base: position 2,075 of record CAITXW010000144.1, read on the forward strand.
AGGGGTTGGCCAGTTGCACCGACAGGCCGATGCGCTGCACACCGGCGCGCTGTAGCGTGTCCATGACCTTGACCACGGCCTCGTATTTGATCGCCTTGTCGGCGCTGATGACGACGGCCGAATTAGGCATGCCACTCTGGGTTTGGCGAACCAGTTCCGCGAGATCCTTCAGGACCACTGGGCGGGTTTTTTCCTGCACCTTCATCTCCAGCGCCTCGTCCTTGCCGATCAGCAGTTGAATCACCTGGTCCGGTTGCTTCTTCGCCTTGCCGACGCTGGGCAGGTCGATCACGCTGGGCGTGATCAGGGGCGCGGTCACCATGAAGATGATGAGCAGCACCAGCATCACATCGATGAACGGCACCATGTTGATTTCATTGATGGTGCGCCGACCGCGTCCGCGACTGACCAGGGATGGCATGTTCGCTCTCCCCGTTATTGGCCGGAGGCCGATTGCGCGCCGACGTTGCGCTGCAGAATGTTGGAGAACTCTTCGATGAAGGTCTCCAGTTTGATGGCAATGCGGTCGATGTCGCGCGCAAAGCGGTTGTAGGCGACCACTGCCGGTATCGCGGCGAACAGGCCGATCGCGGTGGAGACCAGGGCCTCGGCGATGCCCGGCGCTACCGTGGCCAGTGTGACCTGCTGCAGTGAGGCCAGTCCAACGAAGGAATGCATGATGCCCCAGACCGTGCCAAACAGGCCG
>CAITXW010000145.1 GCA_903896425.1 uncultured beta proteobacterium
GAAGGTCTGCAGGCGCATGCCCGGGCCGCTGAATTGCGATTGAACCAGGTGCCGCCAATGCGGGAGCCCAAATGAAAGAAGTCAGTCCCCAAACCCTGCAACGCCTGCGCCAGGACGTTGTGTCCATGCACGCCTACGCTGTGCAGGAGTCGGCCGGTATGGTCAAGCTCGACGCCATGGAGAACCCGCATCGTTTGTCGCTGCCACTGCAGACAGCTCTGGGCATGCGTCTGGGGGCGCTGGCGCTCAACCGCTACCCGGCGGATCGCGTCAACGTGCTGCGTCGCGCGCTGGCCGTCTACGCGCAGATGCCCACCGGTTTTGACATCATGCTGGGCAATGGCTCAGACGAACTCATCAGTTTGCTGGCGCTGGCCTGCGACGTGCCGGGCGCCAGCATCCTGGCGCCGCTGCCGGGTTTTGTGATGTACGCCATGAGCGCGCAGTTGCAGGGTCTGGCCTTTCATGGCGTGCCCCTGACCGCCGATTTTGAACTGGACGAAGCTGCCATGCTGGCCGCCATTGCGCAGCACAAGCCGGCCATCACCTATCTGGCCTATCCGAACAACCCGAGCGCCAATCTGTGGAACGACGAGGTGATCGAGCGCATCATTCTGGCTGTTGGTGAACAAGGCGGTTTGGTCGTGATCGATGAGGCCTACCAGCCCTTTGCCAGCAAGAGCTACATCGACCGATTGGCGCAGCACAGCCATGTGCTGTTGCTGCGCACCCTCTCCAAGTTTGGTCTGGCCGGGGTGCGCCTGGGTTACCTGATGGGACCGCGCGCGCTGATAGCCGAGATCGACAAGGTGCGCCCACCCTACAACATCAGTGTGCTCAACTGCGAGTGCGCGCTGTTTGCGCTGGAGCATCAAGGGGTTTTTGCGACTCAGGCGCATGAAATCCGCGCCCAGCGTGCGCTGCTGCTCGACGCGCTGGGGCAATTGCCGGGTGTGCATCCCTTTCCGAGCGATGCCAACATGATTTTGCTGCGTGTGCCCGATGCGCAAAAAACCTTTGACGCGCTGAAGCTGCGCAAAGTGCTGGTCAAGAACGTCTCTAAAATGCACCCGTTGCTGGTCAATTGCCTGCGTCTGACCGTTGGGACGGCGGAGGAAAACGGCAAACTGCTGGCGGCGCTGGAGGCCAGTTTGTAAACTGGCGCTGGCACGAGAACGACAATACCACCATGAACCAACGAATCGCCGAAGTCAAACGCAACACCGCCGAAACCCAGATCAGCGTCAAACTCAATCTGGATGGCAGTGGGCAGTCGCAGCTGCACACCGGCATTGGTTTCTTTGATCACATGCTCGATCAGATCGCGCGCCATGGCATGCTCGATCTTGAGATCAATGCGGTTGGCGATCTGCACATCGACGGCCACCACACGGTGGAAGACGTTGGCATCGCTTTCGGTCAGGCGCTGCACCAGGCGGTGGGCGACAAGAAAGGCATTCGCCGCTACGGCCACGCCTATGTGCCGCTGGATGAGGCGCTGTCGCGCGTTGTCATCGACCTGTCGGGCCGGCCCGGCCTGGTCATGAACGTGCCGTTCAAGAGCGGCATGATCGGCAGCTTCGACAGCCAATTGGCGTATGAGTTTTTTCAGGGTTTCGTCAATCACGCCTTTGTCACATTGCACATCGACAATTTGCGCGGTGACAACGCCCATCACCAAGCCGAGACCGTGTTCAAGGCATTC
>CAITXW010000146.1 GCA_903896425.1 uncultured beta proteobacterium
AAGATCAGCCCAGGCTCTGGACGGCGTCTGAACCACGCCATACGCAGTGCATCGGTCACCGCGTTGGTCTGCATGTTGTCCCTCATACTCCAGCCCACCACCTGACGGCTAAACAGGTCGATCACGCCTGTCAAATACAGCTGCGTATTCCGGTCCAACGTGACCGGTGATTCCGGGAACGTGACCGACGTTCCGGCGAAGGTGACCGCAGGGGTTCCGGGAATGTGACCGCTGATTCCGACGAACGTGACCGCTACAACTGGTCACAGCAGTCGGCACGGCGGCATACGCCGTCGGCATGGTGTTGCGCATAAACGAAACCTGCGGGTCGGGTAGCTTCGAGCATTTTGCAAGGAGCCCCATGCCCGCTTTACGGATCAATATGCGCAAACTCAAAGACGCCCTGCGTCTCAAATTCGAGGGTGGACAGTCCCACCAAAAAATAGCTTCTGCCCTGGGCATCTCCAAAGGGGTAGTCACCAAGTACGTGGGCCTGGCGGTGGCCGCCGCTCTGGACTGGGCAGCGATTGCAGCCATGGACGAAGCCACGCTGGAGCGCCGCTTGCTGGCATCTCCCCGCCCCAGCGACAGCTACGCCCAGGCCGACTTTGGGCGCATTCACCAGGAACTGGCCCGCAAGGGCGTGACCCTCATGCTGCTGTGGGAGGAATACTGTGCCCAGGTCGGCGACGAACACAGTGCCGACAACCCAGTCAAGCCCTGGCGCTACTCCCAGTTCTGTGAGAACTACCGCCAATTTGCCAAACGCCTCAAGCGTTCCATGCGCCAGGTGCACCGCGCAGGCGAGAAACTGTTCATTGACTATGCCGGCCCCACCATTGCACTCATTGATGGTGGCCAGGAGGTGGGGCGAGCCAACATCTTCGTGGCCGCCATGGGGGTGTCAGGTTACTGCTTCTGCATTGCCACACCGGCCCAAACTGCTAAGGACTGGCTCGGCGCCACCGCGCAAGCATTGACGTTCTATGGTGGCGTGCCCCAGCTCATCGTGCCCGACAACCCGCGTGCCCTGGTCACCGTGGCCGATCGCTACGAGCCGGTGCTCACCCAGACGGTGCAAGACTTTGCCCGTCACTACGGCTGCACAGTGCTGCCTGCACGGGCCTATCACCCGCAGGACAAACCCAAGGTCGAGCTCAGTGTGCTGCTGGTGGAGCGTTGGATCATGGCGCGCCTGCGCAAATTCCAATTCGCCAGCGTGGAAGAAGTCAACGACGCCATTTCGCCCTTGCTGCAATGGCTGAACCTTCGTGCGTTTCAAAAGCTGCCGGGCAGCCGCGCCAGTGTGTTTGCCCAAATCGACGCCCCAACCTTGATGGCCTTGCCTGTCCAGCCCTGGGAGTGGGCAGTCTTCAAGACGGTGCGTGTGCACATTGACAGCCATGTCGAATTTGAAGGCCACCGCTACAGTGTGCCCAACGCCTTGGTGGGGCTGGCGCTGGAGCTGCGTGTAACTGCCCATGCGGTAGAAGTCTTGCACCGTGGTAATCGGGTGGCCAGCCACATGCGCTGCGCCCACAAAGGCGGCTTTACCACCGTGATCGAACACCTGCCCGAGCGTCATCAACACCAGGCGCAATGGACGCCCGAGCGGCTCATTGCCTGGGGCGAGCGCATTGGCGTGGCCTGCGGTGCAACGGTGCAAAAGATGTTGGTCCGTCAACCCCATCCCGAGCACGCCTACCGTGCCTGCCTGGGACTGCTGTCACTCTCCAAGCGCTATGGCGATGCCAGGCTGGAGGCGGCCTGCACGCTGGCGTTGAGCCTGGGCACCTGCAAATACACCCACATCCGCGACATTCTTGCCAACCGGCGCGATCTGCTGCAGGCCAGCACTACCCCTGAGTGGACCTCGCCCGCACACGCCCATGTGCGTGGCGCGAACTATTACCAATGAGACCCATGAAATCCAACACGGACAAACCCAACATGATGATGAACACCACCTTGAATCAACTGCGCAGTCTGCGTCTTGAGAGCATGGCCCAGGCGCTGGAGCAGCAGCTTGGGCAAAACGGCATCAGCGCCATGAGCTTTGAAGAGCGCCTGGCCTTGCTGGTGGACCGGGAGGTCCATGGCAGACAGGACAGGCGCTGTGCGCGTTTGCTCAAAACCGCCAAGCTCAAATACCCGCAAGCCGCCATCGAAGACCTGGACAGCCGCAGCACACGCGGTCTTGAGCGCAGCGCGGTGATGAGCCTGGCCCTGGGCGAATGGGTCAATGCCGGTCACGCCGTGCTGATCACCGGCGCCACGGGTGCGGGCAAGTCGTGGCTGGCGTGCGCCCTGGCCCAGCATGCCTGCAGGCGTGGTCACAGTGCGCTGTACCTGCGGGTTCCCCGCCTGGGTGAGGAGCTGCGCATTCGCCACGCCAACGGCACGTTCACGCGTTGGCTCGATACGCTCAAAAACACCGACGTCCTTTTGCTTGACGATTGGGGCATGGCCGCCATGGACAGTCAAACCCGAGCTGACCTGCTGGAGATCATTGATGACCGTGCCAACCAGCGCGCCACCATCATCACCAGTCAGTTGCCCATCGAGCACTGGCATGAGTGGATTGGCGACCAGACTGTGGCCGATGCCATGCTGGACCGGCTCATGCAAAACCATCACCGCTTTACGCTTACAGGGGAGTCGATGCGCAAGAAAAATCCAGCAGCAAAGGCAAACAGCACCGCCTGATCATCGTGACCGCATTGCCCTGGCCGGGGGCAGGTAATGCATGAGTACATGCACAACCGGGGGGGCCTGCCGGCGGCCCTGGCAGGGGCCTATGAGTAAAGAAATCCAACAATAGAAAGGCAAATTCAGCCGAAAAAACAGCTCGGCATAAAATTGAATCGCGCAACACCGACCCATCGGTCACGTTCGCCGGAATTGCCGGTCACGTTGCCGGAATCAGTGGTCACGTTCACCGGAATACGCAGTGAGCCGCTGATTGCGCTCGGCCAGTACCTCTTGAGCTGTTAGAAACGTTTGTAAAGGGACGACCCCCTCAAAAGCGGCTTCTTTTCTGATCCACATTTTGGGTGGATTTTTGACATGAAGTTTTTTTAGCTTGAACGAGCGCCGGTTGTAGACGTTGTTACCAATGTACT
>CAITXW010000147.1 GCA_903896425.1 uncultured beta proteobacterium
CCACCCGACAGGCTGGAGCCGCTCTGGCCCAGTTTGTCTTTCACTTCACCCCACAAGGCCGCTTTGCGCAAAGCCCACTCAACGCGCTCTTCCATGTCGGTCGTGCTCAGCGACTCAAACAACTTCACGCCAAAAGCAACATTGTCAAAAATCGACATCGGAAACGGCGTCGGCTTCTGGAACACCATGCCGACCTTGGCGCGCAGCAGCGCCACATCCTGCTTGCTGGTCAGCAGGTTCTCGCCGTCAAGCAGGATTTCGCCTTCAGCGCGCTGCTCGGGATAGAGCTCGAACATGCGGTTAAAGACACGCAGCAGGGTCGATTTACCGCAACCGGAAGGTCCGATAAAGGCGGTGACCTTGTTCTCCGGAATCTCCAGGTTGATGCCCTTGAGTGCGTGGAATTTTCCGTAGAAAAAATTCAAGTCCTTGACGGCAATCTTGGTCGTCTCGGGAGTGGCTACAGCAGCAGTCATGTTGGTACCTTGTTTCGTATCGTTGGCAAGCCGCGATCAGGACTTGTTGCGGGTCATAACCCGGGCCAGGATGTTGAGCCCCAGCACCGCAATCGTGATGATGAAAACGCCGGCCCAGGCCAGTTTCTGCCAGTTCTCATATGGACTCATGGCGAACTTGAAGATGGTGACCGGCAAACTCGCCATCGGCTCACCCAGACTCGATGTCCAGAACTGGTTGCTCAGTGCGGTAAACAGCAGCGGTGCCGTCTCACCCGCAATGCGGGCCACCGCCAGCAAAATGCCGGTAATGATGCCGGCGCGCGCCGCCGTCATGGTGATGCTGATGATGACTTTCCACTTCGGCGCGCCCAGGGCGTAAGCCGCCTCGCGCAGACCGGCGGGCACCAGTTGCAGCATGTTCTCGGTGGTGCGGATCACCACCGGAATCACGATCAGGGCCAGCGCCATGATGCCGGCATAACCAGAAAACGACTTGAAGCGCGTCACCACCACGGCGTAGACAAAGAGACCGATCACGATCGAAGGCGCCGACAGCAGAATGTCGTTGACAAAGCGCGTGGTCTCGGCCAGCCATCCCTTGGTGTCGAATTCGGCCAGGTAAATGCCGGCCATGATGCCGATGGGCGTGCCGACAAAGGTCGCCAATGCCACCATCAGAAAGGAGCCGTAAATGGCGTTGGCCAGACCGCCCGCGTCATTGGGTGGCGGCGTCATCTGGGTCAGGGTATCGAGCGTGAGCCCGCCGACACCGAGGCGGATGGTCTCAAACAGGATCCAGAACAACCAGAACAGGCCAAAAGCCATGGCCATCAGTGACAGCGCCAGCGCAATCAGATTGACGCGTTTGCGCTGCGCATAGCGCGCCTGGCGCATCTGATTCAGGTCGGCGGCCTGCAACAGGCGTTGCGAGGTACTCGTACTCATGTCTTGGCCCCTTCACCCTTGCGCAGTTGCGCCAGCAGTATTTTGGACAGCGTCAGAATGACAAAGGTGATAAAAAACAGCACCAGCCCCAGGTACATCAGCGCAGCCTGGTGCAGACCGGCGCCGGCCTCGGCGAATTCATTGGCCAGGGCCGAGGTGATGCTGTTGGCGGCCTGGAACAGACTGAGCGAATCGAGCTGGTTGAAGTTGCCGATAACAAAGGTCACGGCCATAGTCTCGCCAATGGCGCGCCCCAGGCCCAGCATGATGCCGCCGACGACGCCGGCCTTGGTATAAGGCAGGACCACGGTGGAGACCACCTCCCAGGTGGTGGCGCCCAGGCCGTAGGCGGATTCCTTGAGCAGGGTCGGCGTGACTTCGAAGACGTCGCGCATGACAGCGGCGATGAACGGAATGATCATGATGGCCAGGATGATGCCGGCCGACAAAATGCCAATGCCCACCGGCGGGCCGGAGACAAAAGCACCGAGGTAGGGCACGCCCGAAAACGCGGCCTGCAAGGGCTGTTGCACATAGGTCGCAAGCAGTGGGCCGAACACCAGCAAACCCCACATGCCATAGACGATCGACGGAATCGCCGCCAGCAGTTCAATCGCAGTACCGAGCGGGCGCTTGAGCCAGGCGGGTGAGAGCTCGGTTAGGAACACCGCGATACCAAAGCTCACCGGCACAGCGATCAGCAAGGCGATCAGCGAGGTCATCAAGGTGCCGTAAATCATCACCAGACCGCCGAACTCTTCCTTGACCGGGTCCCAGGTCGTGCTCGTCAAAAAGCCAAACCCGTATTTGCTGATGGCAGGCCAGGCGCTGATGGTCAGCGAGGCCAGAATGGCGACCAACATGCCCAGCGTCAGCCAGGCCGCACCTTTGGCCAACCAGCCAAAAATGCGGTCGGCCATCGGACCGGAACGGGGCGCTTTGCCCGAAGGAGGATTTGTCATGACACGCCCGGTAGATCTTGCAGACAGGTTGACAGGCAGTTGATTCGCCGGAAGTGTAGTTGACACGGTTCCCCCTTGTGAATCGAGGCGCGCTGTATTACTTCAAGGCCACGTGCTTGCCGGAAGCGTCCGTGGTTTGCGACCAGGCCTTCTCAATCGAAGCAATCACGTTGGCCGGCATTGGCACGTAGTCCAGATCGGTCGCAGCCTTGCCACCGCTCTTGTAAGCCCAGGTGAAGAACTTGAAGGCTTCGGTCGCATTGGCCGGCTTGTCCTGTTTGATGTGCATCAGGATGAAGGTGGCGGTCGAAATCGGCCAGGCGTTCTTGCCGGGCTGGTCGGTAATCAGTTGGTAGAACGTCTTGTTCCAGTCAGCGCCAGCCGCAGCCGCCTTGAAAGCCTCGTCATCAGGCGCCACGAACACGCCGTCCTTGTTCTTCATCAAGGTGTAGGTCATCTTGTTTTGCTTGACGTAGGAATACTCGACATAGCCGATCGAATTGGGCAGGCGATTGACGAAAGCGGCAACGCCTTCATTGCCCTTGCCACCGGCGCCAACCGGCCAGTTCACGGCTGTGCCCTCGCCCACCTTGGTCTTCCACTCGGCGTGGACGCGGCTCAGGTAGTTGGTGAAATTGAAGGTGGTACCCGAACCATCGGCGCGGCGCACCGGGGCAATGGCTGCATCAGGCAATGCCAGCGTGGGGTTCAGCGCCTTGATGGCGGCGTCGTTCCACTTGGTGATCTTGCCCAGGTAAATGTCGCCCAGCACCTGACCGTCGAGCTTCATCTGGCCCGGCGCAATGCCCTTGACGTTGATCACCGGCACGGTGCCGCCGATCACGGTGGGAAACTGGAACTGACCCTTGGCTTTCAGCACTTCATCGGTTTGCGGCATGTCGGAAGCGCCGAAATCAACGGTTTTGGAATCGATCTGCTTGATGCCGGCACCGGAACCAACCGACTGGTAATTGACCTTGACGCCGGTGGCCTTGTTGTATTCAGCAGCCCACTTGGCATACAAGGGCGCCGGAAAACTGGCGCCAGCGCCGGTGATTTCCTGCGCGCCAGCCATGTTGAAACACGACATGGCGAGCACGCCAGCCACACTGATCAGGGAGAGTTTGAAACTGGTTTTCATCGGGTGCCTTTTGCGTTGAATGGGGGTAACTCTGCGGTAACGGGCCAACTATAAGAAGCTTATGTGACAGTGATATGACATATTTCCAATTTGGCGCCCGGGAGAACGAAGGCAACTGATTTGCTCTGACATTCACCTTGACATTCGTTTGTCACATTTTCGTCACGAACTCTTCTTATGCTTGCCTCCTGTAGAACCCTTCACACAGGAGTATCGATTGAATGCAACCGACGAGGACCTGGTCCAGCGCATCCGGCGCGACCTGACCGACAGCTACGACGAAGAGCTTGAACTCGAACTCGAAGACCGCAATATCGACGAGTTGGCAGAAAGCACAATCGACACGACATCGCAGCAGTACAAGGAAAGCCGGCGCCAGTATTTCCGTGAACTGTTCAGGATGCAGGGTGAACTGGTCAAGTTGCAGGACTGGGTGGTCAAGACCGGCCACAAAGTGGTGATCCTGTTTGAAGGTCGCGACGCCGCCGGCAAGGGTGGCGTCATCAAGCGCATCACGCAGCGCCTGAACCCGCGCGTCTGCCGCGTCGCAGCCCTGCCGGCGCCCAATGCTCGCGAACAAACCCAGTGGTATTTCCAGCGCTATGCGGCGCACCTGCCGGGTGCCGGCGAGATGGTCCTGTTTGACCGCAGTTGGTACAACCGCGCCGGCGTCGAGCGGGTCATGGGTTTTTGTTCCGATGAGCAGTACGAAGAGTTTTTCCGCTCGGTCCCCGAGTTCGAGAAGATGCTGGTGCGCTCTGGCATCCAACTCATCAAGTACTGGTTTTCGATCTCGGACGATGAGCAGCACCTGCGCTTCATGGGCCGCATCCATGACCCCCTGAAGCAATGGAAACTCAGCCCGATGGACATGGAATCG
>CAITXW010000148.1 GCA_903896425.1 uncultured beta proteobacterium
AGCCTTTTATGCCAACTGCCAGAAGGCGGGTGTGGATCTGACTAGCTGTGGTGATCTTTCTCGGGTGCGTGCACTCGGTACCACCGGCTCGCCATTGAGTGCCGATGCCCAGACATGGGGTACGAACCAATTCCGCCACTTGAAGAACTTGCAACAGCGTGAGGGCGAGGAATTTTCCGCCGGGCCGCCCCAAGGAAAATTAGCACCCTCGGGGGGCAGCGAGCCACACGAAGTGGGTAAGCGTGGGGGCGATATCTGGTGGTGCAACATCTCCGGCGGCACCGATTTTGCGGGCGCTTTCATTGGCGGCAATCGCGAGTTGCCTTTGGTCGCAGGTGAAATGCAGTGTCGGTTATTGGGTTGCGCCGTTGACGCCTGGAATGAGCAGGGGCAGGCCGTCATCGACGAAGTGGGTGAATTGGTGTGTCGCCAACCGATCCCCAGTATGCCGCTGTACTTCTGGGGCGACATCAACAAGCAGCGCTATCTGGCAAGCTACTTTGACATGTACCCCGGCCAGCATGGCAAGCCGCCAGTCTGGCGTCATGGCGATTGGCTCAAGATCGGTCGCAATGGCGGCTGCGTTATTTACGGTCGCAGCGATGCCACCATCAACCGGCACGGTTTGCGCATGGGAACCAGTGAGCTCTACAGCGCAGTTGAGGCCTTGCCCGAAGTGCTCGATTCATTGGTGGTTGATCTGGAATACCTGGGACGCGAAAGTTACATGCCGCTGTTTGTGGTGCTGCGCGAGGGCGTCCTGCTTGACGAGGTGATGGAGCGCAAAATCGTTGATGCCATCAAGACCGCCTTGTCGCCACGTTTTGTGCCCAATGAAATCCTTCAGGTGGCAGAAATTCCACGCACTCTTTCCGGTAAAAAACAGGAACTGCCAATCAAGAAGCTGTTGTTGGGACAAGCGGTAGAAAAGGTTTTGCACCGCGACGCGATGGCCAATCCGGCTTGTCTCAATTGGTATGTGGCGTTTGCACGCTCGCGCCAGCATGCAGAAAGCAAAGTGTCTGCATGAAGATCTCACTGTCGGCCGGCAAAGCGGGTAACACCCTGGACGAAGCGTCCAAGGGTCAGATACGACAGGCCAATGAGGTGCTGATTCTGGCAGCAGCCGAGCGAGTCTTTGCCGGTGCTGGTTTCGGCGGGGCCACGATGGCGGCTATCGCCGAGGCCGCGGACTTGCCCAAGGCCAACTTGCACTATTATTTTGGTAGCAAGCAAGCCCTTTATCGCGCCGTGTTGGCGCGCACCCTGGAAGACTGGTTGCTGCCAACGCATGAAATCACCCCCGAAGCTGATCCCCGGCAGGCGATTGAGCGCTATATCCGTGCCAAGATGGCTCTGTCCGAGCAGCGCCCACATGCCTCCCGGGTGTTTGCCAATGAGCTGCTGCACGGTGCGCCGGTGGTCAAGGCCCTGCTGGGAACCGAGTTGCGTGACATGGTGCGGGTCAAAGCCGCCGTTATTGATGGCTGGATTGCCGCCAAGCGCATGGCACCAGTCGATTCGGTGCACCTGTTTTTCACGATCTGGGCTGCAACCCAGACCTACGCCGATTTTGCAGTGCAGGTGAGTGCGGTGTTGGGGCGGCCGCAACTCAGTGCCAAGGATTACGCGCGCGCCACCGAGCATGTGGTGACACTGGTTTTGCGGGGCTGTGGCTTGCTTGAGGAGACAGCATGAAGAATCAAACTGCCGAAGTCGTCATCATTGGCGCCGGCATTGCCGGCATTGTTTGCGCCATCGAATTGCTGGAACAGGGGCGCCGCGTGCTCCTGCTGGACCGCGATCAACCCGACAAGCTCGGTGGCCTGGCGCGCGAGAGCATGGGCGTCATGTTCGCGGTGGACACGCCGGAGCAGCGCCGCGCGGGCGCTCGTGACAGCGTGGAACTGTCGCTGGCGGATTGGCATGCATTTGCCGAGTTTGGGCCTGATGCGCAGTGGCCGCGTCGCTGGGCGCAGGCCTATGTGACGCATTGCACGCAGCACATGTATTGGTGGCTGCGCGGCAAAGGCGTCAAGTATTTTCCGGTGCCGCATTGGGTTGAGCGTGGCCAGTTCACGCCGGGCAATTCGGTGCCGCGCTTTCATCTGGTTTGGGGCACGGGCGAGAAACTGGTCACCACGCTGCTGGCGTATTTGCAGCAAGCACAGTGGGCGCAGCGGCTGGAGTTTTGCTTTGAGCAGCGCGTGGAAGGCTTGCTGCTCGAAGGTGGCCGGGTTGTCGGGTGCCACGGTGTTGGCCAGCGCGATGGTACGCCCTTCGAAGTGCGAGCCGAGGTGGTGGTGATTGCAGCGGGCGGCATCAATGGCAGCATTGATCGGGTGCGTGCCAACTGGCATCCCGATTGGCAAAGCCCGCCGCCGGTCATCCTCAACGGCTCGCATCAGTACGCCGATGGCCGTCTGCACGACGCCGCACAGATAGCCGGTGCGCAGCTCACCCATTTGGACAAGATGTGGAACTATGCCGCCGGCGTCCATCACTATGCGTCGAGCAAGCCGCACGCCGGCCTGAGTCTGGTGCCCCCGAAGTCGGCCTTGTGGCTCAATGCCAGAGGCGAGCGCATAGGGCCGCAGCCATTGGTCACAGGTTTTGATACGCGTGACCTCGTTACCCAAATCTGCCGCCAGCCGGGCCAGTATTCATGGCAACTGTTGAACTGGAAGATTGCACTCAAGGAGTTGGCGGTTTCCGGCTCATCGCACAACCCGAGCATTCGCGAGCAGAAGTGGCTTGCGTTTGCGAAAGAATTGGTATTTGGCAACCGCTGGCTGGTCAACACCCTGATTGAAAACTGCAAAGACGTGGTTGTGGCGCAGAGCCTGCCGGAACTGGTTGACAAGATGAACGCCTTGCAGGGTGACGATGCGGTGCAACTGGCCACACTGGAGCAGGTTGTTTCGCGCTTCGATGCCCAGGTCCGCCTGAAGCCGAAGTTCCGCAACGACGAACAACTGCGCCGCATCGCTTATGCACGCGGCTATTCCGGTGACAAGATCCGCACCTGCGCCGCCCAGCCTATTCTGGATGGCAAGGCCATGCCCTTGATCGCCATTCGCGAATTCATCATCAGCCGCAAGAGCCTGGGCGGCATCCAGACCGATTTGCAAAGCCGGGCGTTGGATGCCGGGGGGCAACCGATTGCAGGACTGTTTGCGATTGGTGAAGCCGCCGGCTTCGGCGGTGGTGGCGTGCATGGCTTGCGCGCATTGGAAGGCACATTCTTGGGCGGTTGCGTTTTGACCGCACGCGCTGCGGCTGCCGCCGTGGCGGGGCGCGACTTGCTGAGCATCTGAATCTGAAACCTTGCGGGGTAGCTCGATGGGGCTGATCGCAACCGAAAAAGGATAAATACCATGAAGAAAACTGGCGCCTGGGCCGCACGCTACGCCCTCGAACAACTTGGCATCCGTTATACCTTTGGCATTCCGGGGGTTCAGAACACCGAGTTGTATGACGAGCTCAACAATTCGGATTCGATTACCCCCATGCTGGTCAGCCACGAGGGTGGAGGCGCATTCATGGCCGACGCCCTGAGCCGCTTGTCGGACACGGTGGGCACGCTGGTTGTGGTGCCAGCTGCCGGCCTGACCCATGCTGCCAGTGGCATTGGTGAAGCCTTTTTGGACGGTGTGCCAATGCTGGTGATTTGCGGCGGTGTGCGCACCGACATACCCTGGAAGTTTCAGTTGCATCAGATGGACCTGCATCAGTTCATGAAAGGCATTACCAAGGCCACCTATCTGATCGAGCGCCATGAAGACATCATCCCGATGCTGTTCGATGCCTACCGTACCGCCACCAGCGGCGAACCGGGCCCGGTATTCATCGAGCTGCCCGCCAATCTGCAACTGTTTCCTGGCGAGCTCGGTGAGCTGCCCCACTGGACACCTCCGCCGCTGCCCGCGCCAGCTGCAGCCAACCAGATTGATGCTGCGGTGGCGCTGCTGAAGCAGGCCAAGCGCCCCGGTCTGTTCATAGGCTGGGGTGCGCGCGACTGCCTGGCCGAGGTCACGGCGTTGGCCGAGCATCTGCAGGCGCCTGTTTCGACGACCTTGCAGGGTTTCTCGATGTTTCCGGCCAACCACCCCTTGCATACCGGCTTTGGTTTTGGTCCCGCTGCAGTGCCGGCGGCGCGCAATGCTTTTGTTGGCTGTGATGTGATGCTTGCCATTGGAACCCGCTTTGGCGAGATCGCCACCGGCAGTTTTGGCGTCACCGTGCCGACGCAGCTGATTCACATTGACATCAATCCCCAGACCCTGAACGTCAATTACCCAGCGCAGGTGGCGATCGCTGGCGACGCCCGTGTTGTCTTGCCGCAGTTGCTTTTGGCACTGCGCCAGGCAATGCCGGCGCAGACGGTTAATGCAGGTTTACAGCAGCGTATCGCCTTAGACAAGTTGGCTTATCGCGAAAGCTGGTACGCACATGACAGCCAGGGGCGGGTGAATCCGGCGCGCTTCTTTGATGCCCTGCGCGCCGCCAATCCGCCCGAAGCAGTCACTGTGGTCGATGATGGCAACCACACCTATCTGACGGCTGAGTTGATGCCGATCCTCTGCGCCAAGACCGCCATCGTTCCGACCGACTTCAATGCCATGGGCTATTCGGTTCCGGCGGCCATCGGCGCCAAACTGGCGCGTCCCGACGTGCCGGTGAACTGCATCGTCGGCGACGGCTGCTTTCGCATGACCTGCATGGAGATCATCACCGCCACCCAATACGGACTGGGCGTTGTCTACTACGTGTTTTGCGACGGCGAACTGTCGCAGATTGCCCAGGCGCAGGAGATTCCGTACAACCGAAAACCCTGCACCGTTCTGGCAAGCGTGGTGATTGATGGTGTTGCGCGGGCGGTTGGCGCGCACTATCTCAAGATCAGTACGGATGCAGAACTGGCGCCGCAGATCGCTGCCGCCAACGCGGTGGCTCAAGTCGGGCAGCCAGTAATCGTGGAAGTTAGCATTGACTACACTAAACGGACTGCCTTCACTGAGGGTGTCGTGAAGACTAATTTCCAGCGCTTTTCTCTGGCCCAGAAAGCGCGCGCCGTCAGCCGCGCCCTGCTGCGCAAAGTGACAGGTTAGTCGGCGCCCACTTTCCTCAACTAGCCGCCGTTGACGTCCGATCAAACACCCGCCCGCCGGGTTCCGCGGGCCATTGGGCGCTGCCAGAATCGGTCTTCACCGTCTGAATTTGTGCTTGTCAACCCATTCTAAATGCGATAGACTCGCATTTAGATCGGCGACATTTGTCAGCCGCCTGCTTCATTTTCAAAGGTCAGCGCCATGTTTTTGTCTCAGCTACCGAATGGTTCACACGCCTTGGTAGAGGGTTTGGTGTCCGATTCCGCCGAGGTTGGCGCAGCGACTTTGCACCGTTTGGGCGAACTCGGCTTTATCGCCGGTGAACCGGTCCGGATGCTGCGGCGCGGACCGGGTGGGCGCGAACCGCTGGCGGTGCAGATCGGCGAGACCCTGTTTGCGCTGCGGCTACTGGAAGCCCAGTGCATCCGCGTACGCGAGCTTGAAATGAGCCCGGCTTGAGGCTTTCATGACCCAGTTTGCCGCCATCAGCCCTGGCCTTGCGATCAAGAGCATTGCGCTGGTCGGCAATCCGAATTGCGGCAAAACCGCCTTGTTCAACCTGTTGACTGGCGCACGTCAAAAGGTCGCTAATTACGCCGGCGTTACGGTGGAACGCAAGGTTGGCTTGGCCCGACTCCCGAATGGACAAACAGTGTCCGTGGTGGACCTGCCCGGTGCCTACAGCCTGACCCCGGCAACACCGGACGAGCAGGTGACCTTGGAGGTGATCAAGGGTCAGCGTGTCGGTGAAGATGCACCGGACGCCATCGTCGCGGTGGTCGATGCCACCAATCTGCGCATGAATCTGCGTCTGGTGCTGGAGCTCAAAGGCCTGGGCAAGCCGCTGATACTGGCCGTCAACATGGCCGATGTGGCGCGGACCCAGGGGCTCAAGCTCGACCTGGCCCGACTGGCGCTGGAACTGGGCTGCCCGGTGGTCGAGACCGTGGCGGTCATGCACGACGGCCACGCGCAACTGCTGGGGCAATTGCAAAAAGAATTTGGCCGCCCACACCCGCCAGCCGCTAATACGGGTCGGCCTGCTGCAACGTCAACCGAGCTGCAACTTGAAGTGCGCCGCATTTTGGCTTTGGTAGCGCCCAATGCGCCGGTCAGGGGTCGCTTCCAGCACCGGCTGGACGCGCTGGTGATGCACCACGTGTGGGGTTTGGTTCTGTTGGCCGCCGTGCTGTTTCTGATTTTTCAGGCGGTCTTTTCCTGGGCCAATTTGCCCATGGATGCCATTCGAGCGGCCATGGGTGTAATGAGTCAGTGGACGCTGGCCCACATGGATGCGGGGCCGCTGCGCAGCCTGTTGGTCGATGGCGTCATCGCCGGTGTCGGTGGCGTGCTGGTTTTCTTGCCGCAGATTTTGATCCTGTTCTTTTTTATCCTGCTGTTGGAAGATTCGGGTTACCTGCCACGCGCCGCCTTCCTGCTCGATAACCTGATGGGCAAGGTCGGGTTGTCGGGTCGCGCCTTCATCCCCCTGCTGTCGAGCTTTGCCTGCGCCATTCCGGGCATCATGGCCACACGCACCATCGCCAACTGGAAGGATCGCCTCGCCACCATCATGGTCGCGCCGTTGATGACCTGTTCGGCACGGCTGCCGGTTTATGCGCTGCTGATTGGCGCCTTTGTGCCGCAGCGCGACGTCGGCTGGTTCAGCCTGCGTGGCTTGACGTTGTTTGGTTTGTATGTGGCGGGTGTGGTCAGTGCCATGGGCGTGGCCTGGGTTTTCAAGCGCGTCTGGATGAAGAACGGCTACCAACCGTTGATGCTGGAACTGCCGCCGTATCGCGTGCCGAGTTTGCGCAATCTCGGCCTCGGTCTGTGGGAACGCGCGCGCATCTTCCTGCGCCGTGTTGGCGGCATCATCTTTGCGCTGATGGTGGTGTTGTGGTTTCTGTCCACCTACCCATCGCCGCCGACTGGTTGGGACCTGTCGCAGGGTCCGGCCATCCAGTACAGCGTCGCCGGCATGCTCGGCCACGCCTTGCAGTGGGTGTTTGCGCCGATTGGTCTGAACTGGCAGATCTCGATTGCACTGGTGCCCGGCATGGCTGCGCGTGAGGTGGTGGTGGGTGCTCTTGGCACGGTGTACTCCCTGTCCGGTGCCGACACTTCGGTCGCTGATGCCTTGTCACCCGTGATCGCCCAGGGCTGGTCCTTGGCCACCGCCTATTCATTGTTGGCCTGGTTTGTATTTGCGCCGCAGTGCCTGTCAACACTGGCCGTGGTACGGCGCGAGACCAACTCCTGGCGCTATCCGTTGGTGATGGCGCTCTACCTGTTCACGCTGGCCTATGTGGCGGCGTTCGCGACGTATCGCATCACCTTGTGGCTGGGGGCTTAGGCGATGGCGCTGCAATCGCTACTCGTTTTCTTGCTGGTGGCCGGCTGCTTTGTCTATGCGGCTTGGACACTCATGCCGCAAGTTGCACGCCGCGTGTTGATCGATGCTTTGCTGCGCTTGCCATTGCCGGAGGCTGGGCGCGCCGCGCTGCAAAAGTCTCTCAGTACCTCCGGCGGCTGCCACTGCAGCGGTTGTGACCATGCGCAACCCAAAGCGGGCGGTGTGAAGGCAGCAGCGCCGCAAGTGCTGGTATTTCATCCACGCAAGCGCCCCTAAGCGCGGCGCGCTTTTTCAGGCAACAAAAACCCGTGCCTTGCGCGGTGTCAGCAGCAGGGTTTCATCTGTTTGCAGGCCGAGCGCGTGGTATTCCTGTGCCGGAATTTGCGCTTCGATGATTTCGCCGTTGCCGGCTGACGCGTCCAGTGGCAGCAACTCCAGTCTGGCAATCGGTCCGACCACAATGGCGCGCGTCAGTTTGGCGACGATACCGCGCCCGGCACCGTTGGCGCCCGCGGTGTAGCGTTGCACATCCAAGTCATGCGGGCGCACGTAGGCAAAGGCTTGCGCATCCTGCGCGCTGTGGTGTTCAGGGGTTGCCAGCCGCACGCCGTGCTGGTCGGCGCCGATCAGCATTTCGCCTTCATGGGCGCGGCCGTGGAACAGGTTGACGTCGCCCAGAAAGCCATAAACAAAGCGACTCGCCGGATGGTCCCAGACATCCTGCGGCGAGCCGATCTGCTCGACCACGCCGCTGTTCATCAGCACCACACGGTCCGCCACTTCCAGCGCTTCTTCCTGGTCGTGCGTGACGAAGATGCTGGTCACGTGCAGGTCGTCGTGCAGGCGGCGCAGCCAGCGCCGCAGCTCCTTGCGCACCTTGGCGTCGAGCGCGCCAAAGGGCTCGTCGAGCAGCAGTACCTTGGGCTCTACCGCCAGCGCGCGCGCCAGTGCAATGCGCTGACGCTGCCCGCCGGAGAGTTGCGCCGGGTAGCGGTCGGACAGCCAGTCGAGTTGCACCAGACCCAGCAGCTCGTGTACCTTCTGCTTGATTTTGTCCTCACTTGGGCGACTGGCGCGTGGCTTCATACGCAGGCCAAAGGCGACGTTGTCGAACACGCTCATGTGGCGAAACAAGGCGTAGTGCTGGAACACGAAGCCGACATTGCGCTCGCGCACATGCACGTCGGTCGTGTCTTCACCGCTGAACAGAATGCTGCCTTGGTCGGCCGTTTCCAGGCCAGCGATGATGCGCAGTAGCGTGGTCTTGCCGCAGCCCGACGGCCCCAACAGTGCGACCAGTTCACCGGACTCGATGTCGAGCGACACGTCGCGCAGCGCGTGGAAGCTGCCGAAGTCTTTGCTGACGTTGCGGATGGCGATGCTCATGGTATTTTCTCAATGACAAATGATGGGACGCATCAGCGGCCCGGGTTCTCTGGTGGCAATAAGGCGGCAGCCTTTTGATCGCGCTCAAACTGCCACTCCACCACCGACTTGATCAGCAGCGTGAGCACTGCCAGCAGGGCGAGCAGCGAGGCCACGGCAAAGGCGGCGACGGATTGGTATTCGTTGTACAGAATCTCGACGTGCAGCGGCATGGTATTGGTCTGGCCCCGGATGTGGCCCGAGACCACCGAGACCGCACCGAACTCGCCCATGGCCCGCGCGTTGCACAGGATCACGCCGTAGACCAGCCCCCACTTGATGTTGGGCAGCGTCACGTGCCAGAAAATCTGCCAGCCGTTGGCGCCCAGCACCATGGCGGCCTGCTCTTCTTCCGTGCCCTGTGCCTGCATCAACGGAATCAACTCGCGCGCGATGAACGGAAAAGTTACGAAGACCGTAGCCAGCACAATGCCCGGCACGGCAAAGACGATTTTGATGTCGTGCGCCTGCAGCCAGGGCCCGATCCAGCCGTGCGCGCCGAATAGCAGCACATAAACCAGACCGGCCACCACGGGTGAAACCGAAAACGGCAGATCGACGAGCGTGGTCAGAAAGGCCTTGCCGCGAAACTCAAACTTGGCAATCGCCCAGGCTGCGGCGATGCCAAAAACAAGATTCAATGGCACGGCAATCGCGGCCGTGATCAGGGTCAAGCGGATCGCCGTCCAGGCGTCGGGTTCCTTGAGCGCTTCCAGGTAGGCACCAAAGCCTTTGCGCAACGCTTCGGTGAAGACGGCTGCCAGTGGCAGGATCAGAAACAAGAAGATGAAGCCCAATGCAATGGTGATCAGGCTATAGCGCACCCAAGCCGATTCGGTCGTTCCGGCCTGCGTGCGGCGGCTAGTTTGCGTGCTGTTCATGATGCTGCGCTAGAGCGGCGCCGCTGCCAGGCTTGTAAGGCGTTGATGACCAGCAGCAAAACGAACGAGATCACCAGCATCACTACCGCCACGGCGGTGGCACCCGCATAGTCGTACTGCTCCAGTTTTCCGATGATGATCAGCGGCGTGATTTCCGAAATCATCGGCATGTTGCCGGCGATGAAAATAACCGAACCGTATTCGCCGATGGCACGCGCAAAGGCCATGGCAAAGCCGGTCAGCAGCGCTGGCGCGATGGTCGGGAAAATGACGTAGCGAAAGGTCTGCCAGCGTGTTGCACCGAGGCAGGTCGCCGCTTCTTCAAGTTCCTTTTCCGCGTCTTCGAGCACCGGTTGCACGGTGCGCACGACGAACGGCAGACCGATGAAGATCAGCGCAATCACAATGCCGTTGCGGTTGAAGGCCAGCTTGATACCTTGGGGCTCGAGTATTTGGCCAACCCAGCCGTTGCCGGCCAGCAAGGCGGTCAGCGCAATGCCGGCCACCGCTGTCGGCAGGGCAAACGGCAGGTCCACCAGCGCGTCAATCAGTTTCTTGCCGGGGAACTCGTAACGCACCAGCACCCAGGCGACCAGCAGGCCAAAGAAGACGTTGACCAGCGCGGCAATAAACGAGGCACCAAAGGTCAGTTGGTAGGAGGCCAGCACACGTGGGCTGCTCACTGCCACCCAGAACTGCGCCCAACTCAGCGTGAAGGTCTTGAACACCAGCGCCGAGAGCGGGATCAGGACGATCAGGCTCAGGTACAACACGGTGTAACCCAGCGTCAGGTTGAAGCCCGGCAGCACGCGCCGTGTCGGCCGCTTGCGCAGGGTTTTACCCGGCGCCGGCAAAGGCGCAGAGAGAATCGCAGCGCTCATTTACTTGACGGTGTAGAGCTTGTCGAACTGACCACCATCGTTGAAGTGGACCTTTTGCGCTTCCGACAGCGAGCCAAAGTATTCGCTCACCGCGAACAACTGGATTGGCTTGAAGGTGCTGGCGTATTTCTTCAGGATCACAGCCGAGCGCGGGCGCAGGGCGTGCTTGGCGGCAATCTCCTGCGCTTCGTCGGAATACAGGTAGTCGAGATAGGCCTTGGCCAGCTCCGCCGTGCCCTTCTTGGCAACCGTGCGTTCCACTACGGCAACCGGGTTCTCCGCAATGATGCTCACCGATGGGTGCACCGCATCGACCTTGCCGGCGCCGAACTCGCGATCGACCGAGACCACTTCGGACTCAAAGGTGACCAGCACATCGCCGATATTGCGTTGCAGGAAGATGGTGGTGGCATCGCGTCCGCCCTTGGCCAACACCGGCACGTTCTTGAACAGCTTGCCGACAAAATCAGCTGCCTGCGCATCGGTGCCGCCCTTCTTGCGCACATAACCCCAGGCCGCGAGATAGGCCATGCGGCCGTTGCCACCGGTTTTCGGATTGACAACGATCACCTGGATGCCGGGCTTGACCAGATCGTCCCAATCCTTGATGTGCTTCGGATTGCCTTCGCGCGTCAGAAACAGCATGGTCGATGTCGTGGGTGAGGCATTGCCGGGAAAGCGCTTGGCCCAGTCTTTGGCCACGATGCCGGTGCTGGCCAGAAACTCGATGTCGGTGGTGGTGTTCATGGTCACCACATCGGCATCCAGTCCGTCGTTGACGGCACGCGCCTGCGCGCTGGAGCCGCCGTGGGCCTGGTCGATCTTGACGTCCTTGCCGGTGGTCTTCTTGTAATTGGCCACGAACGCCGCGTTGTAGTCCTTGTAGAACTCGCGTGCCACGTCGTACGAGGCGTTGAGCAAGGTGGTCTGGGCCACGGCCAGATTGCCAGTGACCAGTGCCACGCCAGCCAGGGCCAGCGTCATTTTTCTCTTCAGGTTCATGCGGATTCCAGTTGGGATGTCGAAAGCGGGGGTGTTGAAGTGGCGAGCGGGTTGGCGTTGCCGGTCAGAGACTGCAACAAGGCCAGGCCCAAGGGCCAAGGGCCGAAGCCGGCCTCAAGATTGATGTGGCCAGCGTTTTGCAGGCGTACAAATTCACTGCCCCAGGCGCGGGCGTAAGCGCCTGCTGTGCGCACCGGGCAATAGGGGTCGTTGCTGCTGGCCACCAGGATGCTGCGATACGGCAGCGTCTGGTAGGGCACCGGGGCAAAGTCGACCAGCACGCCGCGGCGTTCCGGGTCGGCCGGGGCTACGAGCAGTGCGCCCTGAATGCGCTGGGCCGCTTCCGGCGCCAAGTGCATGCTCGCGATGCAGCCCAGGCTGTGGGCAACAATCACCACCGGGCCGGCCTGGCTCAGAATCGTGCGCGTGATCGATGCCACCCAGGCGCTGCGCGAAGGCGTGATCCAGTCGTCCTGCTGCACCCGCACGGCGTTCGACAAGGCATCAGCCCACAGGCTTTGCCAGTGGCCGGGACCGGAGTCGCGCCAGCCGGGAACGATGATGATGCGGGGCATAGGTGTTGAAACGGGGTGGGTAGTGCGTGCTGGCGGATTGTGAAGCGCCACTCTTAAAACTCAAAATACTTAATTTCAATTTGGTTATGGCGGAATTGACATAAGGTTTTTTGAGATCATTGCCCCATGATTCAGCAAGCCGCAGCGCCTCCAGCTTCTCTTCTCGTTGTTTGTCTGTGCGCCGAGTGGTGTGGGGTCTGCCGTGAGTACCGGGCGCGCTTTACCGAATTGCAGTCGCGTTTTCCGCAAGCGCAATTTCTGTGGGTCGATGTCGAAGACGAGGCCGATCTGCTGCACCCGCTCGATGTCGAGGACTTCCCTACCCTGCTGCTGGCTGTCGGCGCTGAGGCGCGCTTTTTTGGCCCGCTGACGCCACAGATTGAGACGCTGGAACGCCTGATCCGCATCCAGTTGCAGGACGCTGGCGCCTCCGCGCTCAAGGATCAGGCGGTCACGGAACTGGTTGCCAGAATTCGCGCTGCAAAAGGAAAAACGCCCCCGGCCATTTGACC
>CAITXW010000149.1 GCA_903896425.1 uncultured beta proteobacterium
GTCTGACACTCACCGGCTCCACTTTGCGGCCACGTCCGGTCGCGTTCAAGCAGGCGATTGCGCAGGCCTGCCGCAAGCATGTGTGGCCTCTGATCGAGCAGGGTCTGATCAAGCCGGTGATCCACAGCACGTTCGCGGCGAAGGATGCAGCACAGGCGCACGCACTGATGGAATCGAATCAGCATATTGGGAAGATTGTTCTGACCTGGGGTGAGGCATGAAAAACAAGTTGATCGCAGGAAACTGGAAGATGAATGGCAGCCTGGCTGCCAACGAGGCTTTGATCAAGGGACTGCTGGCCGGTCTCGGGGCGAATGCCTGCCAGGTGTCGGTCTGTATACCGTCCATCTATTTGGCCCAATGCCAGAGTCTGTTGGCTGGCAGTGCCATCAGCCTGGGGGCGCAGGATTTGTCGCAGCATGAGGCTGGTGCTTACACGGGTGAAGTCTCCGGCGCCATGCTGCGTGAGTTCGGCGTGCGTTATGTGCTGGTGGGTCACTCGGAGCGGCGCCAGTACCACTTCGAAACCGATGCCCAGGTGGCACTCAAGGCCGGTCGTGCATTGGCCTGTGGCATCACGCCGATTGTGTGCGTGGGTGAAACGCTGGCTGAGCGCGAGGCCGGTAAGACCGATGAAGTGGTCAAGCGCCAACTCGCTGCCGTCATTCACGCCAATGGCCACTGCATCAGCGAGATTGTGGTCGCGTATGAACCGGTGTGGGCCATCGGTACCGGCAAGACCGCCAGCAGCGAGCAAGCGCAGCAGGTGCACGCGGTACTGCGTGCCCAGTTGCAAGCGGCCTCGGCGCACGCCGATCGCATTCAGATTCTTTACGGTGGCAGCATGAACGCGGGCAATGCCGCGCAATTGCTGGCGCAACCCGATATTGATGGCGGTCTGGTGGGCGGTGCCGCCCTCAAGGTCGCCGATTTCCTTTCGATCATCGCGTCGGCCAGCTGATTCTGATTCAGGGCCGTACTGTTACCTCTCCAGGAGTTTTTATGAATGTTTTTCTCAGCTTCCTTCTCGTTGCCCAGATGATCGCCGCCGTGGCCATGATCGGTTTGATTCTGGTGCAGCATGGCAAGGGTGCCGATATGGGTGCGGCTTTTGGCAGCGGAGGTTCCGGCAGTCTGTTTGGCGCCAGTGGCAGCGCCAATTTCCTGTCACGCACGACGGCGGTGTTGGCAACCGTGTTCTTCGTCTGCACCTTGCTGCTCGCTTATTTCGGTACCGCACGTACCGCTGCAAGTTCGGGCAGTGTGTTGGAAAGCGCACCCGTAACAGCACCGGCTCCGGCCGCCGTTGTGCCTGCAGTGCCGGCTTCGGGTGCAGCGCAAATTCCATCAAAATAATTGCTTCCGATATTGCGTGAATGCGTCGGGAAACAGCCTGTTTTCAGGGTAAACTGCACGCTGTCCTGAAAGCCAAAACCGCAAGGTTCCTCACGCAATTTGGACATCTGAAAACCGCCGTCGTGGTGAAATTGGTAGACACGCTATCTTGAGGGGGTAGTGGCGAAAGCTGTGCGAGTTCGAGTCTCGCCGACGGCACCAGATAGACATGCTTGATGTGGATCAATGCAGCAAGCGCCAACTTGGATCAGAATCGACAGATGAATCTTGATCAGTACCTGCCAGTCCTCTTGTTCATCCTGATCGGCTTAGTTACCGGCATCGCCCCTCAGGTTCTTGGATACGTTCTCGGACCCAATCGCCCGGATCCCGCCAAAAACTCACCTTACGAATGCGGCTTCGAAGCCTTCGAAGACGCACGCATGAAGTTTGACGTTCGCTATTACCTGATAGCCATTCTGTTCATTCTTTTTGACCTTGAAATTGCGTTCCTTTTCCCCTGGGCCATTGCGGCCAAGGAGATCGGTGTCGTCGGGTTCTGGGCCATCATGGAGTTCGTCGGCATCCTTGTCATCGGCTTTGTTTACATGTGGAAAAAAGGGGCCCTTGACTGGGAATGACGCAATGATTGAAGGCGTATTAAAAGAAGGTTTCATCACCACCACGTACGACACGGTGATGAACTGGGCCAAGACCGGCTCGCTCTGGCCTGCCACCTTCGGTCTGGCTTGTTGTGCCGTCGAGATGATGCA
>CAITXW010000150.1 GCA_903896425.1 uncultured beta proteobacterium
CGCGCACGATCTGGTACGACTCCTTTCTGCAAAGTGCCCACAGGCGTCGAAAAGAGAGGGAGTCATGTTTGCTCATGGCTGGGCCTCTTCGGTGAGGTGTTCCTGGCGGTCGGCGGCCAGGACGAGTTCAATAAAAGCATCTTCCATATTCGGGTTCGGGCGCTCGGTAGTGGCAACGCTGGCCTTCAGCGCATCAGGTGTGCCCAGCGCAATCATGTTGCCACGGTAGATCAGCGCCATCCGGTCGCAGTATTCGGCTTCGTCCATGAAGTGGGTTGTCACCATGATGGTGACACCCTTGTCTGCCAGACCATTGATGTGGGTCCAAAACTCGCGCCGCGTGACCGGGTCAACGCCCGAGGTCGGTTCATCCAAAAACAGTAACTGCGGGTCGTGCATCACCGCGCAGGCCAGCGCCAGACGCTGCTTGAAACCTAAAGGCAGCGTGTCCGCCAGATCGTTCCTGTGCGGACCCAGGCCGAACACCGTGACCATCTCTTCAATTTTGGCTTGCTGCGTATGCCCGGTCATGCCGTAGATACCCGAAAAAAACACCAGGTTTTGCTGCACGGTCAATTGCTTGTAGAGCGAAAACTTTTGCGCCATATAGCCCAGACGCTGGCGTGCCTCGGTGGGACTGGTTTTGAGATCAATGCCCATTACCAGCGCCTGGCCTGAGGTGGGTTTGAGCAGGCCGCATTCCATTTTGAAGGTCGTTGATTTACCCGCGCCGTTGGGCCCCAGAAGCCCGAAAATCTCACCCCGTTTCACCTTGAAGCTGATGTCGTTGGTGGCAACAAAGTCGCCAAACCGCTTGGTCAACTGGCGCGCCTCGATCACCGCATCGGGCTGCACATCGGCGCTCAGATGCACTACCGGCGTCACCTGCGCCAGCGCCGAATCACCGCCGGGTCCACCGCCGAGCAGGCTGATAAAGGCATCTTCGAGCCGGGGCTGCACCTGAAGCCATTGCGCCTGCGGACCGGCCTCCACCGTTGCAAGGTCCGGGCACTTCGCACCTTCACGCAGAACCAGGCGCACGTTGTGACCCTGAATGGCGCCATCGATGACGTCTGGCAGGCGCAAGGCCCGCTGTAGCACATCGCGCCGGTGGCCGGCAATTTGAGTTATCTGCCAGCAGCGCCCCTGCATGGCGTCCATCAGGTCACGCGGCGCACCGCTGGCGATAAATCGTCCGTTGTTCATCAACCGCACGTCCTGGCACAGCTCGGCTTCGTCCAGATAAGCGGTGCTCCAGACCACGGTCATGCCGCCCTGGGCCAGCTCGCTGACCATCTTCCAGAGTTCGCGGCGCGAGATCGGGTCCACCCCGACGCCTGGCTCATCGAGCAACAGCACTTGGGGAGTCCCCAAGAGGGAACAGGCCAGCCCGAGCTTTTGTTTCATGCCGCCGGACAGCTTGCCCGCGTAACGGTCGGTAAAGCGTGTCAGATCGGTGAAGTTCAACAGCCGCTCAAAACTTTCACGCCGCGCAGTGCCAACCACTTTGCGCAGGTCGGCGTAGAGGGTCAGATTTTCCATCACCGTTAGGTCTTCATAGAGCCCGAACTTTTGCGGCATGTAGCCAATTTGCATGCGCAGCGTGTGCGCGTCCTGCATCGGATCTAGACCCAACACGCGCACCGTGCCGTGAGTCGGTGTGAGCAAACCCGCGAGCATGCGCAGCAGGGTCGTCTTACCCGCTCCGTCCGGCCCGACCAGCCCAGTAATGGTGCCGCTGACAATGTTGGTGGTGATGCCGTCGATGGCATTGGATAGTGCTGCATCGAACGACTTGACCAGCCCGTCCATCTGAATCGAATGACGCTCCGGTGTGGTCATCGTTGCAGTGCTCACAGGTGCGCCCTCTCAGGGTGCGAGCTTCACTGTGACCGGCATGCCCTGGCGCAACTGCTCGTCCGGGTCTTGAACCACCACACGCAGGCGGTATACAAGCGAGGTGCGTAAATCCGTTGTTTCCACTGATTTGGGTGTGAACTCAGCCGTTGGTGAGACGAATCCGACCACGCCGTGATAGGGCTTGCCTGGGCGGCTGTCGGTGGTCAATTCCACCTTCGATCCACTGTTGAAAGACCCCAACTGCGGCTCTGGCACATAGGCGCGCACCCACACCGGATGGGTTAGCGACACGCTGAATGCCGGGGTGCCGACTTGCACCATGGCACCCTTTTCTATCGCCCTTGTCAGCACCATGCCGTCACTGGGGGCCAACAGTACCGCGTCGCTCAGTGCCAGTTTGGCGCTATCCACATTCGCTTGCGCCTGTTGTAGCTGTGCGTCTGATTCGGCAATTTCCTGTTTGCGAAAACCCCGGGTACTCTGGTTCAAAGCGGCCTCGGCGGCGTCCAGTTGCGCTTTGGCCTGATCGCGGGCGGACAGCGCCGCGTCCAGTGCCCGCTGGGCGCTCGCGCCAACCGGTACCAGTGCCTGCTGGCGTACCAGGTCGGCTTCGGTTTGGGTCAGCCCAGCACGGGTGGCGTGCAGTTTGGCGCTGGCCTGAGCAATGTCTTCGCTGCGATAGCCCTCATGCAGCAGCGCGTTACGGGCGCTGATGGAGGCGAGTTGTGCCTGCGCGGTGTGCAGTGTGTTTTCCAGCGGTGCAGTGTCGAGCCGGGCCAGTATCTGACCGGGCGTGATGCGGTCGCCTTCGTCCACTTTGACATCGGCTACCCGACCACCCACGCGAAACGCCAGACTCACTTCACGGATGTCGACGTTGCCATACAGCGGTGTGGCGTCCGATGAATGTCCGAACACCTTCCAATAGGCAATGCTTGCCCCGATGCCGATCAAGATGAGCAGGATGGGGATGATCTTCTTTCGGTTCATGGTGTCCTACTTGATGGGAGTGGTCATGGATACATGGGCTTGCCTGTCAGCACTGACGCCGCGCAGTGCCCACTGCAATCGCCTCTGCACTGCAACGGGACTTATCAGCGTTTGGCGAATTCGCTTCATTGCGGGAAGCCAATCCGCACCGCCTTCAGGTGCGCCCATTAGTAGCAGTGGCAGGGCTGTGGAGGTGGCGATAAATGCCATCAATGCGATGGGGGGCCCAGCCACCAGCGTGCCTTCGGCCTGGGCTTCACGAATCAGGCGCAGCAGAAGTTTGGGGTGACGTGATGGCAGGCGAATCGCAAAGGCTCTGGCGCTGGGTTCACCTGCCAACGCATCGGCCAGCAAGTGACTGACTACGGCATTATTGGAAAGCAGCCAGCGCAATAGTTCTTGCAGTGTATGGGTCAGGCGCTCAAAGGCGCTGTGCCCTGGGTCGGGTCGCGCAAGGTCCTGCAATTGGGCATAAATGGGGGCATACCAGAGTTCGACCAGCTCATCCAGAAATTGCGAGCGATTGCCGAAGTGATAGACAAAGCTGCCAAGGTTTACGTTGGCGGCGGCCGCCAGCTCGCGCACCGTCAAGCCGCGCAGTCCTTTGCTGCGGACAATGTCCAGACCATGGTCAAGAAGAAGCTGACGGGTGGGATGCATGTGACGGCGATAATTTATACAAAAGTATAAATCACTGCCGCAAATACTGCGGTACTGATTTCAGGTGATGTGGCACAGCAGATTACCAGAAGGCGGGCATTTCCATAAACTCCAGCCCCTGCCCCTTCTGGTCGTAAAGAGAAGAAACTACTCACCGATGCCCCCAGGTGCTGCACGGGTCTGTGCATCGGCCTCACACCCATCACGTCATCGATCTTCCAGCGGTTTTGCGTCAGGGTGAACATCTGCAGGAACCGCACGACTGCTCATCGGCAGGCAGCGTGACTTCTCGGGTCCATGCGGGCCAGCCAGCGCCTGAAGCCCGCTGCTAGCTAATCGTCAGGTTGTGTGCCCCACTAAATTGGGCCTCGTGCAACTGCCAATAAGCGCCACGTCGCTCAATCAGCTGAGCGTGCGAGCCCTGCTCGACGATATGGCCGCCATCCATGTAGATGATCAGATCGGCGCTCCGTATTGTCGAGAGCCGGTGCGCGATGACAAAGCTGGTCCGGCCTTGACGCAGCCGAGCCATTGCCTGCTGCACCAGAAGTTCCGTACGCGTGTCCACCGAGCTGGTGGCCTCGTCGAGAATCAGAACCGCTGGGCGCATCAGGAAGGCGCGTGCGATGGTCAGCAACTGGCGCTGGCCGGTGCTGAGCGCCGCGCCTCCGTCCTCCATCACCGTGTCGTAACCTTGCGGCAAGGTGCGCACGAAGTCGTCCACCAGGCAGGCCACAGCGGCCTCGCGCCATTCGGCCTCGGTGGCCTCGGGCCGGCCATACAACAGGTTCTCGCGGATGGTGCCGGTGAACAGCCAGCTGTCCTGCAGCACCATTCCAAAGTGCCGCCTCAGGTCATCCCGGCGCAACGCGCGGATGTCGGTTCCGTCAAGCCGGATGACGCCAGCGTCGATTTCATAGAAGCGCATCAGCAGGTTCACCAGCGTGGTCTTCCCGGCGCCGGTGGGTCCAACGATGGCCACCGTCTGACCAGGACGGGCTTCCAGGTTCACGTCTTCCAGCAACGGCTGCCCCGGCCGATAGCCGAAGCGAACATGCTCGAACACCACGTGGCCGCGCGGCGTTGGCAGATTGGCAGGTGCGTCGGTGTCGGGCACCAACTCGTCTGCGTCAAGGAGCTCGAACACCCGCTCGGCGGAGGCCAGGCCGGACTGCACCACTGCCACCATCGCCGACACTTGCGACATGGGTTGGCCAATCTGGCGGATGTATTGGATGAAGGCTTGCAGCTGACCAATGCTGAGGTGTCCGCCCAGCACGCGCAAGGCCCCCCCGGCGACCACGGCGATGAAAGCCAACTGGCCGACGAACATCGTCAATGGCTGTGCACTGCCTCCCAACAACTGGGCTCGCCAGGCGCTGTCGGCCAGCGCCCCGTTGACCTGCGCGAATTCGACCAGCGTGCGCTGTCGGTGGCCAAAGGCCTTGACCAGTACATGGCCGGTAAAGGTCTGCTCGACTTGGGCGTTGAGCTCGCCCGTCAGTCGCCATTGGGCCTCGAAGTGCCGCTTGGATCGGGCGGCCACCACGCGGCTCCCCGCGGCCGACAAGGCGAGTGCGACCACGGCCACAGTGAGCAATAACGGCGATAGCATCCCCATCATCGAGAAGATCGCCAGCAGCATCAGCAAGGACATCAGCAACTGGCTCATCAGCTGCTGCAGGCTTTGCGTGACGTTGTCGATGTCATTGGTGACCCGGCTGAGTACTTCGCCCAGGGGTCGTGCGTCGAACCAGGCCAGGGGTAGGCGCGCCAGCTTGGCCTCGGCATCGCGCCGCAGGCGCTTGCTCAGCGCCTGCACCAGCGCCGTGGTCAGCCAGGCCTGTGCCCACTGCAGCGCAGAGGCCATGGCATAGAGCGCCACCACAACGGTCAATTGCCGCGCAAGGCCTGCAGGCAGGCCCGGCTGGCCGATTGACGCCACCACCAGGTCGGTTGCCATTCCCAATTGCCAGGGCCCCAGCGTGCCTAGCACCACGCTGGCCGTGGTGAAGGCCACGGCCAGGGCCAGCCGTCGGTGGTCGCCCAGCAGGAAGCGCCCCATACGTCGCAGCGCGCCACGCATGTCACGCGGGCGGGCGACGCTTCCCGGCATCATCCCGCCACCGCGTAAAAGTTGGATGGCCGGCTGGCTCATGGTCCAACGTCCCCGTCCTGCGAGGACTGTGAAGCAACAATTTCGGCGTAGGCTGGGCATGTGTGCAGCAGGTCTTCGTGGCGGCCGTTGCCGACAACGTGGCCCTGGTCCAGTACGAGGATGCGATCAGCCTGGCGCAGGCTGGTCACGCGTTGGCTGACGACAACGGTGGCACCCTCGCGCCGCTCAACCTTCAGGGCCGCACGCAAGCGGGCGTCGGTGGCGGCGTCCAGAGCCGAGAAGCTGTCGTCCATCAGCAGCACCGCCGGCTGGCGCACCAGGGCGCGCGCAATGGCCAGGCGCTGGCGCTGGCCGCCTGAAAAATTGCCGCCTCCCTGGGCCACCGGGGCATCCAGGCCACCGGGCAGCGCGGCCACGAAATCGCGAGCCTGGGCGACTTCAAGCGCGTGCCAAAGATCGTTCTCGCTCGCGTTTTCGCGCCCGTAGCGCAGATTGGTGGCGATCGTACCCATGAACAGGAAGGACTCTTGCGGCACGATGGCCAGGGCGGCCCACAGCGCTTCCTGATCGAGATGGCGCAGGTCCACCCCGCCCAGCGTGATACGCCCACCGGTGGGGTCGTGCAGGCGAATGGCCAGACCCAGCAGCGTGGACTTGCCGGAGCCGGTGGCACCGATCACGCCCAGCATTTCACCAGGCCCGACCTCCAGGTCGATGTCGCGCAGCACCGGCGCCTGCGCTCCCGGGAAGCCGAAGCTCACGTCGCTGAAGCGCAACCGCGCCAGCAGTTGCGGCGAGGTTGGCAGTGCCAGTGGCCGGATGGCGGGCAAAACGCTGCTGGCAGTGTCGAGCACCTCGGCGATACGGCGTGCGCTGACGGCCGCGCGCGGCGCCATCAGGAACAGCATCGCGGCCATCATCACCGCGATCAGAATCTGCGCGTTGTAGGCCAGGAAAGCGACCACCGTGCCGACAGACAGCGTGCCACTGTGGATGCGCCCCGCGCCGGCCCACACCACCGCCACTCCGGTCAGGTGCAGCACGGCCATCACGGCCGGCATGTTCAGCGCCATCAAGCGACCGGCGCGCAGCGCAGTGCCAGTAAGCTCGTCATTGGCGCGCGCAAAGCGTGAACGCTCAGCGTCGTCGCGCACGAAGGCGCGGATGACGCGCAGACCGCTGATCTGCTCGCGCAAGATGCCGTTGATACTGTCGAGTTGGGCCTGCATGCGGCCGAACAGAGGCATTGCGAGGGCCATGAGCGAAGCTACCACCAACGCCAGCAGGGGCACCGCAACCAGCAGCAGGCCAGACAAACGTACATCCTGCTGCATGGCCATAGCCACACCGCCAATGCCCATCAGCGGCGCCAGCATGATCACCGTCAGGACCATGGCCAGCAAGGTCTGTAACTGCAGCACATCGTTGGTGCAACGGGTGATCAGGGACGGCACGCCAAAGCGCTGTACCTCAACTAGCGAGAGCGAGTGCACGTGGGCGAAAAGCACGCCGCGAAGGTCGCGACCGGCGTCCATCGCGATGCGTGCGCCCAGCGCCAGCGCAACCAGCGACAAGCCCAGTTGCACCAACGCGGCCAGCAGCATCCAGCCGCCCAATTGCCCTATCAGGCGTGTGTCGTGCAGGGCGACACCCTGGTCAATGAGTTCGGCACTGAGGTGTGGCAACAGCAGGGCAGCCAGTGTCTGCCCACACTGGCAGGCAAGTACCAACGCAAGGCGCCAGCGGTACGGCCGCAGCATGCTCAACCAGCGCAGAATTCCTTGCATACGCTACGCTAACACATGATTGAGCACGCCGTAATTGTGCGCAATTGGAGGGCCAGTTTACGGATTCTTTCTAAACTCAATCAAAATCCAAGCGGGAATAGAGCCTAAGCCAGTTCGACGACATTCTTTCGTGCCAGCAACATATACATTGCTGGCACCACAAACAGTGTGAAGAGAGTACCGATCGACAGTCCGCTAAAGATCACCAGACCCATGGCTTGACGGCCGGCCGCACCGGCACCAGACGCTATGACCAGCGGAAGCACACCGAAGACCATCGCCGCCGTTGTCATCAAAATCGGACGAAGTCGGGTGCTTGCTGCGTCTTCAATGGCTTCACGTTTAGTTCTTCCTGCCGCGCGCCGGTGGTTAGCAAACTCGACTATCAAAATGCCGTGCTTGCTAATAAGGCCCATCAAGGTCACTAGACCAACTTCCGTATAAATGTTGATCGATGAAAACCCAAGAAAGATAAAGATCATCGCGCCGAACAGGGCCAGCGGAACAGACACCAGTATCACCACCGGATCGCGGAAACTTTCAAACTGTGCTGCCAGCACCAGGAACACGATCACTATGGCAAATAACAGGGTGACCGCAAAGCCACCTGACTCTTGCATGTATTGCCGCGACTGACCCGAGTAGTCCACCGTATAACCCGTGGGAGCCACGTCCTTCACAAGGCTGCGCATGTAATCCAGAACCTCACCCTGGGACACACCTGAAACTCCGGAAATAGTCGCCGAATTGAGTTGCTGAAAGCGGCTTATCGATTCCGGCACTACGTCGTATCGCAAGCTCGCGACGGTACTGGCCAGAATTTGGCCGCCCCCAGGTAAGCGCAGGTAGAAATCCAGCACCTTGTCCGGGTTCAGACGGTCGGTCTGCTTTACTTGCGGAATCACTTTGTAGGAACGCCCGGCTATTGAGAAGTAGTTCACATAGCCGCCGCCCAGTGCAGCCCCCAGGGCCTGGCCTACATCCTGCTGACTCAGACCCAGGGCGGCAATCTTGTCGCGATCAACCACCACGGTGGCTTGCGGCTTATCGAGTTTCAGGTCGACGTCAACAAAGTAGAACTTGCCTGATGCGCGTGCTTTCGCGAGCACGGCCTGCGTGACCGTGCTCAGATTTTCAAACGATTCGGTGGTAGTTATGACAAACTGCACCGGCAGCCCGGAGGCACCCGGCAATGGCGGAAACTGAAAGGCAGCCACGCGTGCACCCGCTATTTTGTTCCACTGCGCCTGCAAGTCCTTCTGAATTTCCTTCGCGCTGCGAATACGTGCATCCCATGTGTTGAGCAGAACGCCCCCAATACCTGAATTCAGCGTTGGAACGCCAGTGATCTGAAACATTTGCCGATATTCGGGGATGCCTTTGGCGATCTGAAACACCTGCGTGGCATAGGTTTGCATCTGCTCTGAAGTGGCATTGGGCATGCCTACGACTTGCGACATCACTATGCCCTGGTCTTCTTCGGGGGCTAGTTCGGATTGGGACATTTTCATCATCAAGCCCATCAAGCCGAACAAGATGAGCGCCATCACTATCAGCACCATCCAAGTATCTAACAGACTGTGTAAGGTCCGCTCATAGGCACCGCGCAATCGGCCAAACAGTTTGTCGATGAAGTGAACAAGGCGGCTATTGTCCTGGTCTTGACGAAAGATCCGTGAGCACATCATGGGAGACAGGGTCAGTGCAACCACCCCGGACACTGCCACGGCACCGGCCAGCGTAAACGCGAATTCGGAGAACAGTGCACCCGTCAAACCACCTTGAAAACCGATTGGCACATAGACCGCAATCAGCACCAAGGTCATGGCAAGGATAGGGCCTCCCAGTTCCCGTGCTGCCAGCAACGCCGCTTCCGTCGGCGTCTTGCCTTCTTCGCGCATGTGCCGATCGACGTTTTCCACAACGATGATGGCGTCATCGACGACGAGGCCGATTGCCAACACCAGAGCCAATAACGTCAGCAAGTTGATGGAGTAGCCCAGCAGCAACATCACAAAGAAGGTACCAACCAGGGATAACGGCATGGCAATCACCGGCACGAGCACTGCGCGAAAGTTACCCATGAACAGGAATACCACTACGGTAACAATCAACAGTGCCTCCACCAGGGTCTTGATAACTTCCGTGATAGAGGTGTTGATGAACTCGGTGGAGTCATACACAATTTGGCCGGTTACGCCTGCGGGCAGCTGGCTACGAATTCCGGGGAATGCTTCGCGCACCCGCTTGGCAACATCCAGAATATTTGCTTCGGGTGCGACCTTGATGCCGACAAAAACAGAACGCTCACCACTGAAGGCAACGTTGAAATCATAGTTTTCCGATCCCAGCGTAACGTTGGCGACGTCTTCCAGCCGCACCAGAGAATCGCCGCTTTGCTTGACGACTAGTTTGTTGAACTCTTCCACCGAATGCAGATCCGTGCCTGCTGTCAAGGGGACGGTGATCATCTGTCCCTTGCTGACGCCCAGGGCGGCGAGATAGTTGTTGCTGGTCAGCGCAGCACTCACATCGGATGCCGTGATGTTGCGGGCTGCCATGCGGTCCGAATCAAGCCAGGCACGCAAGGCAAACTGACGCGCGCCTAGCAGTTCTGCCACCTGCACCCCGGGAACCGAATCCAGCTTGGGTTTAACGACTCGATTCAGAAAATCAGTCACGTTATTGGTGGGCAGCACATCGCTATAGAAACCGATGTACATGGCATCCGTAGTCTGCCCGGTCTGCACTGTCAAAACCGGCTGTTGTGCTTGTGCCGGCAACTGTCCCTTGACCGAAGCTACCTGGGTATTGATTTCGGTGAGGGCGCGATTGGCGTCAAAGTTCAGGCGCAAAGTTGCTGTGATGGTCGATACACCGCTGCTGCTCGAAGACGAAAGATAGTCAATGCCTTGGGCCTGCGCTATGGCCGACTCCAGTGGTTGGGTAATAAAACCCGCCACGGTTTGCGCGTCGGCACCGTAGTAAGCAGTAGAGACGGTCACGACCGCGTTTTGTGTACGCGGGTATTGATTGATCGGCAAACCGAATAGTGCCCGCAGCCCCAGGACCACAAGCAGCAGACTGACCACCGAGGCCAGTACAGGCCGACGAATGAATATGTCGGTGAAATTCATGGCCTTGCCTCAATGCTCTTGAGGTTTGGGATTCGGGCTATTAGCAGGCTGCACCGAATTGTCAACAACCACTGGAGTGCCATTCTTTAGTTTCATCTGGCCACTGGTCACAACCTCCTGGCCTTCCTCCAGCCCTTTCAGGACCGCTACCTGGTCACCTCGCGTCTGGCCAGTAGTGACAAATACTTGTTGCGCCACCAGTGCCTGCTTGTTGGCGGCGTCCGGCTTGAGCACAAACACGGTTGCACCGTAGGGGTTATACGCAATCGCCGTTTGTGGCAAGGTTAGAAAACGACCTTTCGCACCTACATTGACAGCAACATTGGCGAACATGCCCGGCAGTAACTGGAGCTTGCTGTTGTCCAGGCTGGCTTCTATCTGGACATTGCGTGTATTGGCATCGACGCGTGGATTGATAGTGCTGATCTTTCCCACCAGGGCAGCACCGGAGTAGGCATCGACGCTCAGGTCAACTTGCTGGCCGACCTTCAATTGCGACAAACGCTGCTGCGGCATATTGAAATCAACCAGGATAGGGTTCAGACTTTGCAGCGTCACAAGCTTGTCGCCAGCATTGATGTATTGGCCCGGCATGACGGTGCTGATACAGCCCCCAGCATGATGAACATGCGTCTGGTCATAAATTTCTCCTACGATTCAATGATCTGCAACTTGACCGGGCAGCAACGCGGAAGGCAACGAACCCCGGTTCCACCAACCACCGCCCAGGGCCTGAAACAACGCC
>CAITXW010000151.1 GCA_903896425.1 uncultured beta proteobacterium
ATCCGGCACGCGCTGGCCGACGGCAACAATGACCAGCCGCACGGGAAAATCCGTTCCGGTCTAGCGAGCGGCTGGCTTGCGCACGCCAGCCTTCTTCGTCGCGACCTTGCGCGCCGGGGCCTTGACCACGGGTGCCTTGGCTGGCGCGTTGACCGTCACCTTCTTCAGCACCGCGTTGGCTGTCGGCGCCTTGGGCGTGGTCTTCTTGGCTGCGACTTTCTTCGCCGGCGCCTTCTTGGTGGCAGCCGACTTGGCGTCCTGCACGCGCTTGAGTTGCGCCTTGGACGGGAAGGCTTCCTGCACACCCTTCTTGGCGGCGTTGGAACGCTTCAGGTTGGCTTCGGGTTTGAGCGCTGCCTTCACCGGTTTCGCCGGCGCAGCGATGACCTTCACCACAGGCTTGGCAGCACCAAACTTGAGTCGTACCGGCTTCTCACCCCAAAGCTCTTCAAGGTTGTAGTACTGCCGGAAATTGGGCTGCATGATGTGAACCACGGCTTGACCGCAATCGACGATGATCCATTCGCCATTGTTCTCACCTTCGACGCGCGGCTTCATGAAACCCGCATCACGAACGGCGTCGCGCACGCTGGCAGCCAGGGCCCGGGTCTGACGGTTCGAAGTGCCTGAGGCAATGATGACCCGCTCAAACAGTGACGAAAGATGCTCGGTGTCGAACACCACGATCTCGTGCGCTTTGACGTCTTCCAGACCATCGACGATGGCGCGCTGCAGTTTTTGAATATCTTTTTTGGCGAGGGTGGTGGTAGTCATCAAGCGGTCTGGTAAAGGTGATGGTGTTCAATATAACGCGCAACCGGCTCCAAGACCAGTGGCCCGACGGCCTGACGCGCTGCAATTTGGTTTCGAATCTCGGTTGCACTGACCGGCAAAGCGGGCATTGGCAGCTGCCGAAAACGCGATTCAAGAAGCTTTGGAGCACAAAACCGGGGCTGTTTATCTGCCCCGTCACCCCGATCAGCTACACAAATTATAGCGGTTTGCACAATCTCCTGCCAGGCGTGCCAGCTTGGCAGGGCCAGCGCCTGGTCTTCGCCCAGCAACAGGAACAGTTCGGCATCGGGCCATTCGTTCTTCAACTCGCGCAAGGTGTCGACCGTGTAGCTCGGTCCCGCGCGCTCGGTTTCGCGCGCATCGACCACCACCTGTGGCAGTTCGGCAAAAGCCAGTCGCGTCATTGCCAGGCGGTGCGGCGCGGCCGTCAGAGGGCGCGTCTTGTGCCAGGCTTGACCGGTGGGAATGACACGCAGTTGATCGAGCTGCAACTCAGCCAGTGCCGCGCGCGCCAAGGCCACATGCGCGGCGTGCGGCGGGTCAAAGGCACCGCCGAATACGGCAATGCGCCGGGGCCGGATCGCGCTCGATCTGACCGTCACCTCAGACCCAGTCCCGGCGCACCAGGTACTTGCTGTACAGATCGGCTTCCGGCGAACCGTCGGCCGGCACGTTCTGGTACGACCAGCTCACCAGCGGCGGCATCGACAGCAGAATCGACTCGGTGCGCCCACCCGACTGCAGGCCAAAGTGTGTGCCCCGGTCCCAGACCAGGTTGAACTCGACGTAGCGACCGCGCCGATACAACTGGAAGGCCCGCTCACGCTCACCATAGGGCAGATGCATGCGGCGCTGAACGATCGGCAGGTAGGCGCCCAAAAAGGAATCACCGACCGCCTGCATCATGGCCAGGCTCCCATCAAAACCGAGTTCCGAAAAATCGTCGAAGAAAATGCCGCCAACGCCACGCTGCTCGTCGCGATGTTTGAGATAAAAGTACTCGTCGCACCATTTCTTGAAGCGCGGATGCTTGTCGCTGCCAAAGGGCGCGAGCGCCGCCTTGCAACTGGTGTGGAAATGCATCACGTCTTCGTCAAAGCCGTAATACGGCGTCAGGTCCATCCCGCCGCCAAACCAGCACACCAGTTTGCCGTCGGCACCGGTGGCGGCAATCATGCGCACGTTCATGTGCACCGTCGGCACATAGGGGTTGCGCGGGTGAAAAACCAGTGACACACCCATCGCCTCAAACGATGCGCCGGCGAGTTCCGGCCGGCTTTGCGTCGCCGAGGGCGGCAGCGCCGGTCCGCGCACGTGCGAAAAGCCGCAGCCAGCGCGCTCGAACACCGGTCCGCCTTCCAGAATCTGCGTCACGCCCTGCCCTTGCAACTTCTCCTCGGGCGGCTTTTGCCAGGCATCGACCAGAAAAGCCGTTCCATCCAGCGCCGTGACCGCTGCCGTGATGCGTGCCTGCAGTCCCGTCAGATAAGCACGCACGGCGCCGGTCTGGCTTGCACTCAAATCCTGCATGCTCATGCTGTTGCACCCTTGATCGCGCGGTGGCCGATGTCGGTGCGGTACTGCATGCCGTCGAAATGCAAGCCGGCAATCAGTTCGTAAGCGCGCTGCTGCGCCTGCTTCACGTTGTCGGCTAACACGGTGGCGCAGAGCACGCGCCCGCCCGAGCTCACCACATCACTACCCTGCATGGCGGTGCCGGCATGGAACACGACCGCGTCCTCCGTCTCTTTCGGCAAACCAGTGATCACGTCACCCTTGCGCGGCTGCGCCGGGTAACCGTGCGCAGCCAGCACCACACCGAGTGCGGTGCGCCGGTCCCACTGCAGTTCAACCTGATCGAGACGACCGTGCGGACCGGGTTCGGTGGCGGCCAGCATCACTTCGAGCAGATCGGACTTCAGGCGCAGCATGATGGGCTGCGTTTCCGGGTCGCCCATGCGGCAGTTGAATTCGAGCGTCTTCGGGTGCCCGTTGCCGTCGATCATCAGGCCGGCGTAGAGGAAGCCACTGTAAGGAATGCCGTCTTTCTCCATGCCGCGAATCGTCGGCAGAATGATCTCGCGCATGGCCCGCGCGTGCACGTCGGGCGTCACCACCGGGGCCGGCGAATACGCGCCCATGCCGCCGGTGTTGGGACCCTGGTCATCGTTTAGCAGGCGCTTGTGGTCCTGGCTGGTGGCCAGCGCCAGCACATTCTTGCCGTCGCACATGACAATGAAGCTGGCCTCCTCGCCCACCAGAAACTCCTCGATCACAACGCGTGCACCGCCCTCGTTGTGACTGACGCCCAGACGGTTGTCCAGCAGCATGAAGTCAACTGCCTGGTGTGCCTCATCCAGCGTCATGGCCACGACCACGCCCTTGCCAGCCGCCAGACCATCGGCCTTGACCACAATCGGCGCGCCTTGCTGCGCGATGTAGGCGTGTGCCGCCACCGGATCGGAGAATGTTTCATAGGCCGCAGTCGGAATGCCGTGGCGCTTCATGAAGGCCTTGGAGAAAGCTTTGGAGCTTTCGAGCTGCGCGGCGGCTTGCGTTGGCCCAAAGACGCGCAGGCCGTGCTTGCGGAATTCATCAACCACGCCAGCGGCCAACGGGCCTTCCGGGCCCACCACTGTCAGCCCGATGTCGTTGGCCAGGGCCCAGGCGCGCAGTTCCGGCACGCCGGTGATGGCAACGTTGTGCAAGCGCTCGTCCAATGCCGTGCCACCATTGCCGGGTGCCACAAAGACTTTTTCGACCCGGTTTGACTGTGCCAGCTTCCAGGCCAGCGCGTGTTCGCGGCCACCGCCGCCGATAACCAGAACCTTCATTCGCTGTCCATTTCGGCGTTATGGTAAATCGCCTGGACGTCGTCAAGGTCTTCCAGCACATCGAGCAGTCGCTGCATCTTCGCCGCGTCCTCGCCGCTCATGGCAATCGGGTTTTCGGCTCGCATCGTGACCTCGGCAACCTCGGGTTTGAGGCCGGCGCCTTCGAGCGCGTTCTTGACGGCCTCGAAGTCGGCGTAGCTGGTCAACACCTCAATCGCGCCCTCATCGTCAACGATCACATCGTCGGCACCGGCTTCGAGCGCCACTTCCATCACCCTGTCCTCGCTAGTGCCGGGCGCAAAAATCAGTTGTCCGCAATGCTTGAACTGAAACGCCACCGAGCCCGCGGTGCCCATGTTGCCGCCGTGCTTGCTGAAGGCGTGGCGCACTTCGGCCACGGTGCGCACCTTGTTGTCGGTCATGGTGTCGACCAGGATGGCGGCGCCGCCAATGCCATAGCCTTCGTAGCGGATTTCCTCGTAAGTCACGCCTTCCTGGTTGCCGGTGGCCTTGTCGATGTTGTACTTGACGCGATCGGCCGGCATATTGGCCGCCTTGGCCCGGTCCACCGCCAGACGCAGGCGCGGATTGGTGCCCAGATCGCCGCCACCGGCGCGGGCCGCCACCGTGATTTCACGGATGATGCGCGTCCAAATCTTGCCCCGCTTTTCGTCCTGGCGACCCTTGCGGTGCTGAATATTGGCCCATTTACTGTGTCCTGCCACTGGAAATCC
>CAITXW010000152.1 GCA_903896425.1 uncultured beta proteobacterium
ATTTTTTCAACAGCCGCGATTTTCTCCACGGCGGGGCGGTCTTTTGTTGTGGCAATGGGTTCAAGTGACAAGCCGTTGCATTGCTCGACGTTGAAGGCATGGCTGGTTTTTTCGAACAGTAAGCTCAAGGTCCGCTCAGCTTCCCGCTCCTCCAAAAATGCCTCTCGCACGTAGTCACCCGACGTTTTGAAATACTGCGCAATCCTGTTCTTCTGCGCTGGTTCCAGAGCGCGACCTTTTGGTTTTCCGCCAGCTTGGCGTCAACCCCGACCGTGACGACCGCTTTCCAGTGTTCCGCCACAGCCGTCGCCCCAGGCTTGGCTTTGGTCTCCACCCATGACACTTGATAGGCTTCACCGCCTTGCGGAATGACGGATGAGATGTCAACGCGGGTGACCGAACCATCGACCGAAAAAGGGGAGTTGTCTTTGAAAAACTCATTTAGAAACCCAGCCACGTCGCGCCCAGCCATGGCATACACCCGGTTAAGCGTGACCTGTTGGGCAATAGCATCGGGCAACATGGAGCGGACGTCTTTGATGAAGGCGGCCAGTTGGGCCACCATCAACCGCTTGTCAAAATCAGCCTTGGCAACCGGCGCAGGACGAGCCACAGCAACAGGCGAGCCAAGTTGATCGGTAACAACCACAAACGGCTGGATCTTTGATTGGGACCCGATGAAAGCAATGCCCACCACAGCCACAACCGCGACAGCCAAGGAGCCAGCCGCAATCAGTTGCCAATTGCGCGCGCGTGAGATCAATCCACCGTATCGCTCATCCCACTCCCGGCGGGCGTTGAGGTATGGATTTTGATTTGACATGCAGGCGTCCTTTTTGAGTGCTGTTGCCAAATACCGGTTTGGCGCAAGTTGCACAAACAAAGGGAAGCATGGAGCCCAGTCAGCGGTTAAGGGCACATTCACCAACTCCACAATCCACAAACAGAAAACGGGCTCCCGAGCCAGCCACCTGCAAAGTGTTGAACTCGCATGAATTATTTGCGCGCATTGAAATAAACGTGCGCAATAAATGTAATGCGCACATAAAACTCATGTCAGAACAGAACTCGTACCGGACAGTGCGTCGCAACCCTGCCTATGACATTTGTCCTCAATCGCGTGCAGGTCAGCAAGCCTCGCAAGCGATGCTCGTTTATGGAGCACATCGCAGCAGTCAGGTGGCGACGTGCGTAGCAGCAGCGCCGTCTTTTCTGCTTGGACGAGAAGAAACGATTGGCATCGTCAATCACCAGGTTAATGTCATTGAGCGCGAATGGCTGGCGATCTGTAACGAAGCCAGCATGAGCACAGTGGATCAAACGCTCTTTTGGCAGCGGCAGTTTTTGAACCCCTTCGCCTTCCTTGATGCCAGAGGGGGTGCGTAGTCCTGACCTTGCCCTCGATATGTGATCCGTTAATCGAGAGCAAGATCAATCTGTCGTTCATCACCGAAATTGATAAGGCTTGTCGAATTTTGTGCTGATTGGTCGGGCGCGGACTGTGGGTTTGTCTGAAAACTGTAGGACTCCATCCTTTTTTGTCGGATTAATTGCTAATCCAAGGAATCTTCTGAATCTGCTTCAATTACTGGAAGGTGGCCACACTGTTCGACGACATTCAGAATGACCGGCGAGCGACCGAATAAATCAAGCGTCCATCTCAATGACGCGGGCCACGTCGCCACGGCATTCTGCACATACCCCTACAAGCAACAAGTCGCCAGCATTAACGGTTCCCGTGAAGTTGGTGATGGTTACGCCGTGCCGACATTTTCCGCACCAAACATTTGCCAGCAATTGCTTCTTGATTGCGGCAGGAACGTTTGCCCACAATTTCGCGGCGGGCTCGGTGAATTTGGGAAGGGACTCAATGCTGACCGTGCGTTCAATTGGTATTGGTTGACCAGCGTCAGCCAAGCGCACCAATACCTTTCCTCTGTGAAAGAAATTTTGCTCGTTACCTGCTTTGAGGGTGATATTTTTCATGAAAACACAAGCTCTGTTGCAGCCAACATATTTTTATCTACTGCCCCCACAAGGTCGAGAGTGGCGCAGCCCAAATGTTATCCCCCAGCGGCATCGTCTCATCGCCGTCATACAGCAGCACGCCCATCTTGAACTGATC
This sequence comes from uncultured beta proteobacterium, assembly GCA_903896425.1. Classification (GTDB taxonomy): domain Bacteria; phylum Pseudomonadota; class Gammaproteobacteria; order Burkholderiales; family Burkholderiaceae_C; genus Rhodoferax. The sequence goes on from CAITXW010000152.1 coordinate 2,126, forward strand.
ACCGGCCAGACTGGA
>CAITXW010000153.1 GCA_903896425.1 uncultured beta proteobacterium
AACCACACAGACAGGCAACCCCATGAGCGCACATCTCAACCCAGCCTTCAAGAAGCAACTGCTGGCGCAGCGCGCCAGCTTGTTGGCGCAACTGAGCAGCCTGCGCGGCGGCAGTGTCGGACGGGCCGAGGCCTCGGCCGAGCACCTCGGTCGCAACGCTGAACTAGACAATGGCCAGATCAGCAGCGCGCGCGATCTCGAACTGGCACTCGATGACCGCGAAACCACCGAGATCCGTCTCGTCAATGCCGCGCTGGCGCGCATTGAGGCCGGCAGCTACGGGCTGTGCACCGACTGCGGCGTGGAAATTCCGCTGGCGCGGCTGCACGCGGCTCCCGAGGCGGCGCGTTGCATTCATTGCCAGGAAAAACTCGAGTAGTCCTGCTATCCTGCCGGGACCATGAATTACACCTTCGCCTCGGCCACCATCCTGCTGATACTGATCACGGATCCGATCGGCAACATCCCTATCTTTGCCAATGCGCTCAAACACGTAGCGCCAGCGCGACGGCCCTGGGTCATCCTGCGCGAAGTGCTGATCGCCTTTGTGCTGCTGCTGACCTTCATGTTTGTCGGCGACAGTTTTCTGCGTGTGATGAACCTGAGCGAGTTGTCGCTGCAGATCGGCGGCGGCGTGATCCTGTTCCTGATTGCGCTGCGCATGATTTTCCCGCCACCGCCCGGTATCGAGCCGCCCGGCATCAAGGGCGAACCGCTGATCGTGCCGCTGGCGATTCCGGCGATTGCCGGCCCCTCGGCCCTGGCCACCGTGCTGCTGCTGGTGTCGCAGGCGCCGGAACGGCGCATGGAGTGGATTGCCGCCCTGTGCGTCACCATGACCGTGAGCGCCACCGTGCTGGTGCTGGCCGAGCGCATCCAACGCGTGGCAGGTGATCGTTTTGTCGTCGCGCTGGAACGCCTGATGGGTCTGGTGCTGGTAGCGGTATCGATCGAAATGATGCTGCGCGGCATCCGCACCTTTGCCAAGCAGCTCGCCGGCATCTGAAAATCGGCGCGTGAACGGCACGCGACGCCAGAATGAAGCCATGATCCGATCGCGTGCAAGTTGTCTCCAATGCTGGCTACTGGTCGGCGTGCTGCTGCTACGCGTCTGCGCGCCGCTCTGGGCCCAGACACCCGAGCCCACCACACTAAACCCGGCCTTCACGCTCGATGTCGAAGCGCCAGCAGAGGTGCAGGCGCTGCTGCTGCGGCACCTGGAACTGCAGCGCTACCGCGAACTCGGCGACCTGAGCGATGCCGAACTTGATCGCCTGCTGCCCGAAGCCGAGCAGGACGCACAACAATTGCTCGCAACGCTGGGCTACTTCAGCCCCGTCATCCGCATCGAACGCAGCACCGCCACCACGCCACGCGGTGTGCTGTTGCGCGTCACGCCCGGCGAGCCAACCGTGGTGCACGCAGTCCGCATCCGTTTTAACGGCCCGGTCGGCAACGACGCCGCAGCGCAGGCGCAGCGCCAGCAGATCGAAGCCAGTTGGGCGCTGCCGGTTGGCAAGCGCTTCACGCAAAACGACTGGGACGAAGCCAAGCGCCAGGCGCTGCGCCAGCTCACCACGCTGCGTTACGCCGGCGGGAAACTGGGTGCAACACAGGCCGACATCGACAGCATTGCGCACCGTGCCGAACTTGCCGTCACGCTCGAATCCGGACCGGCTTACCAACTCGGCGCGCTGCAGATCAGCGGCTTGAAGCAGCACAGCACGGAACTGGTCACACGCTTGGCACGACTGGCGCCGGGTGCCGACTACACGCAGACACAGCTAACGCAAGCGCAGCAGCGCTTGACCGAGAGCGGCTACTTCGATTCCGCCGTCATCACCCTGGACACAACCGGCGAACCGGCAGCGGCACCACTGCACATCCAGCTGCGCGAAACGCCGTTGCAAAAACTCGTTCTTGGTGTTGGCGCCAGCACCGACACCGGCATGCGGCTCTCAGCCGAGCACACGCACAACCTGTTGCCGGGCATCGGCTGGCGCGCCATCAGCAAGCTGGCGCTGGACCGCGACACGCAAACGCTGGGCAGCGAACTGACGGCGCCGCCGGACGCCGACAACTGGCGCTGGGTTGGCGCGCTGCTGTTGCAACGCGAGCCCGTCGGCAGCTACGAGGTCGGCAGCCAGCACCTGAGGCTCGGGCAGCGCCAGACCGATACCCACATCGAGCGCAACTACTACCTGCAGTTCGATCGCTCCGACAGCGTTCCCATCGACTCCAGCGCACCGATCCTGGCCCAGTCCGTGAGCGCCAATTACGCCTTCACGCTGCGCAATTTCGACCAGTTGCCGTTTCCGAGCCGCGGCTGGGGCATGGGCCTGGAAGTCGGTGGCGGCAGCACGCTGGGCAGCCAGCGCGATCCCTTTGGCCGCATCGTGGCGCGCTGGCTCGGCTACCTGCCGCTGGGTGGCAAGGACACGGTCACTGGCACAGCGACGCAGCGCACCGGCCGGCTGCTGCTGCGCGCGCAGGCCGGCGCCGTCGTGGCGCGTGACAACGCAGCCCTGCCCAGCACCGAGCTGTTCCTGGCCGGTGGCGACAGCAGTGTGCGCGGTTACGCCCTGCACACGCTGGGCGTCACGCTGCCCAACGGGCAGACCACGGCCGGGCGTTACCTGAGTCTGGGCAGCGTGGAGTGGCAGCGTCCGATCATGGCCAACAACCAACCCACCGAGTGGGAAAGCACCGTCTTCGTGGACGCCGGCGCCGTCGCCGACACGCCGCGTGAGTTGCGCGCCCGCGTCGGCTACGGCATCGGCGCGCGCTGGAAGAGTCCGGTCGGCCCCTTGCAAATCGACCTTGCCTACGGCGTGGCGGTGCAGCGTTTGCGCCTGCACCTGAACCTGGGATTCACCTTCTGATGAAGACCCGGCGCCGCATCCTGACCGCGCTGCTGCTGGCACTGCTGCTGGGCGCTGGCGCGTTGTGGGCCTGGGCCGGAAGCGAGACCTCGCTGGCCGCCGCGCTGCAACAGTTGGCTCGCTTTCTGCCGGCCGCTCAGACACTGGAATTGCACGATGTCAGCGGCTCGCTGCGCAGCGGCGGGCGCATCGGTACCCTGCGCTGGCAACAAGGCGAACTCAGTGTCGAGGTCCGCGATCTGGTCGCCGACTGGAACACAAGCGGCTGGCGCAAGGCCGAGCTGCGGCTGAGCCGGCTTGCCATCGGCCACTTGCGCATTGAGGACCGCAGCGCCAGCAGCACGCCGCCAACCGAATGGCTGTTGCCGTTGCGACTGGACGTTCCATTCACCATCGCTGCGCTGGAGTGGGTCGGCCCGACTGCGCTGCAAATCATGAGCCTGCGCGGGCACTATGCTTTTGACGGCCAGACGCACCGGCTCGATGCTGGCAGCGCGCAGATCGCTTCAGGAAACTACCGCTTCAACGGTAGCTTGCAGGCCCATGCACCGATGCGCCTGTCGGTCCAACTACAGGGCAGCGTGCAAACCAGCTTGCCGGTAAAAGGCCAGACCGTGCACGCGACGGCGCAGGCTAGGCTGCAAGGTCAACTCGCCGGGCGCGACGCAACGCTGGCGCTGCAGGCTGAATTGGCGCCCGAAGGCGCCAGCGCCATGCAAGCGCAGGTCACGGCCAGCTTGCAGCCGTGGCAGCCCCAGGCCGTTGTCAGCGCCACGGCGCAGTGGCAGGCGCTCGATCTGGCGGCGCTGTGGCCGCAAGCGCCGCAGACGCAACTCGCCGGCAAGGCCAAGGTCGCACCCAGCGCCGCGGGCTGGCACGCCGATATCGCGCTGACCAACGCGCAAGCCGGCCCCTGGAACCAGCAGCGACTGCCGCTGCAAAACCTGCAAGCCAATCTGAGCTTCGCGCAAGGGCAATGGACGATCGAGTCGCTTCAAGCCAGCGCCGGCGGCGGACGTATCCAGGCGCAGGGCCGCCTCGCCCCAGCAGCCAGCGCGAGCCTTCCGGTCTGGCAGGGTCTGGCCACGTTGCAGGGCGTCAACCCGGCCGCCCTTGATTCGCGGCTAACCGCCAGCAAGATCGACGGCCATCTGAGCGCGCAACAGACCGCCGGCGGCAGCGCTTTTGTCGCCGAGTTGCAAAGTGGAGACACGCAGCTGCAGGGTCATTTCACACTGGCCAGCGGCACGCCAGCGCTGCAAGGCCAGCTCAGCCTGAGCCTGCCCGGCGCCAGCGCCAAACTGGACGGCCAGATTGCCGCCAACCATGGACAGGGCAAGCTCGATGTGCAGATCAGCGATGCCGCGCAAGCCGCGCGCTGGCTCAAACGCTGGAGCGCACAAGCCCTTGTGCCCGAGGGCACACAGATCGACGGTGACGTCAAACTAAGCGGGCAATGGCAGGGCGGCTGGCAAAGTCAGGGCCGTGACTTGCAGCTCACGGGCCGCCTGCAATCGGATCAACTCACGCTGCGCCGGGCTGGCCAGAGCGCCGCGCAGGGCTGGCGCGTGCAGGCACTCGTGGCCGATGTTTCCGGCGCGCTGCGTGCCTGGAAACTCAGGGCGCGGGCTGAATTCGAACAGTCCGATCGGCGCTTTGCACTGGCGACACAGGCGCATGGCACGCAGGACAATGCCGGCGTCTGGCAGGCCGAAGTTGAAAGCGCGCATTTGACGGCGCAGGACAAGCGCGCACCGGGCAACTGGACGCTGCAACTCGCGCACAGCGTGGCGCTGCGCTGGGAACGCAACGCCAAGGGGCAAGCGCTGAGCCTCGGCGAAGGCAGCGCGCGCCTGGACGCGCCGCTGCCGGGCCAGGCCCTCATCAGCTGGCAACCGGCGCGCTGGTCACAGCAGGGCCAGCACAGCAGTTGGCAAACACAGGGCGCGCTGCAGGGATTGCCGCTGGCCTGGTTGGATCAATGGGCGCAGTCACCCCTGGCCCTAATGGGGGTCAGCGGCGACCTGCTGCTGGGCGGGCAATGGCAAGCGAGCGCACAGGACGCCGCGCTGCAGGTTCGCGCCACGTTGGCGCGCGCCAGCGGCGACCTGCTGCTGCAGACCGGGGACACCGCGGTCGGCACGCTACGCGCGGGCCTCAGCGATGGGCAACTGCTGCTGACGGCGCAAGGCGAACAAGTGGCAGCCAAACTGAGCTGGCGCAGCGAGCACGCGGGCCAGGCGCAAGCTGAGTTCAGCAGCCGCCTGACACGGCAGAACGCGCACTGGGATTGGCTGGCGGACGCGCCACTGCGCGGCACGCTGCTAGCGCAGTTGCCGCCGCTGGCAGATTGGTCACGGCTGGCGCCACCGGGCTGGCGCGTGCGCGGCACACTGCAGGCGCAAGCCGAACTATCGGGCACGCTCGGCGCACCGCAGTGGCACGGCACGCTGGACGCGCAGGATCTGGCACTGAGTTCGGTGGTCGAGGGCATCGACTTCAGCAAAGGGCTGCTGCGCGCCAAACTCGATGGGCAAAGGCTGGAAATTCTCGCCTTCTCCTTCGCCGGCGCCGGCAACGCCGGCTCGCTCTCGGGCAGCGGCTCGCTCGACTGGCCCGACGCCGGCGCGCCGGCGGCCACACTGCGTTCGCGCCTGCGCATGGCACTGGACGTGCAGGCGCAGGCCCTGCGTGTGAGTTCAATGGCAGACCGGCGCTTGCTGCTCTCAGGCCAACTCGCGGCTCGGCTTGAAGCCAATCGGCTCACGCTGCGCGGCAAACTGCGCGCCGATCAGGCACTGTTCGTACTGCCCGAAGACACGGCGCCGCGCCTTGGCGAGGATGTGCTGCTGCGCACACCCGCTGTCGCCAGCACGCGCAGCGCAGCAAGCGCTGCCAGCAGCAGCACACCCGGCGCCAACAGCGTGGTCCCCGATATTGCCATCAGCCTCGATCTGGGACCGCGTTTTCTGGTGCGTGGTCACGGCTTGGTCACGCGCCTGAGTGGCCAGCTCGAACTGCGCAGCGGAACCGACCCGACACACGCGCCGCGTCTGAGCGGTGAACTGCGCGCCATTGGCGGAACCTACAAAGCCTACGGCCAGCAACTCAACATCGAGCAGGGCGTACTGCGCTTTGACGGCCCCTACGACAACCCGGCGCTGGACATTCTGGCGATCCGAGCGCAACTGCAACAGCGCGTCGGTGTGCGCATCAGCGGCAGCGCACTCTCGCCCATCGTGCGCCTGTACGCCGAGCCCGATCTGCCCGACGCCGAGAAACTGTCGTGGCTGATGCTCGGGCGTGCGCCGGCCAACGGCGGCAGCGAGGCCGCTGTACTGCAACAGGCGGCACTCTCGCTGCTCGGCGGTGATCGCTCGGGGGTCAGCGGCGGCCTGGCCACTGCCCTGGGACTCGATCAAGTCGCTCTGGGCAGCAACACGGGCGAGACCACGGTCACGCTGGGCAAGAGCATCGCCCGCAATTTCTATGTTGCCTACGAGCGCAGCCTGAGCAGTGCGCTCGGCAGTTTTTCGATCTTCTACGAACTCTCTCGCCGCTTTACGCTGCGCGGTCGCACCGGCGAACAAAGTGCGCTGGACTTGATCTTCACCCTGCGCTATGACTGATGCCGCGCAGCCAACCACAACGCTCGCAAGCGCAACGCCAGCATCGCAGCGCGCCGTCTCGCGCCGGCTGCTGACTGCACTAACAGCGCTGGTGCTGCTGGCACACGCCCTGCTGCTGCAGGATGCGACGCTGAAACCAAGCGTCCCGGGGCGTCGCGCCGCGTTGCCCGCCTTCAACACCCGCGCCCTGCCGCCAGCGACGGCGATTGAACCCAAGCCTGCCAAACCTGCAACCGCTGCGGCGCGCAAGCGCCCACCTGCACCGGCTGCGGATGCAGCTGAAATGCCAGTCACGCCGCCCCCCGCACCCGCGGCGGCTGTGGCGTTTCAGCAGCCCCCCGGCGTCGCGACCCATACTGCACCCCTGCCAGAGCCAGCCCACGCGACCAGTGCCGCTGCGCCCACGAACGCCGAGGTCCCAGACGCGCCAGCGCGCCCGCCACGCGAACTGCAAGGCCTGGCACGCGGCTACCGCATCGCTGAACCGATGCGAATCACATACGAAGTCAATGGCAGCAAGTGGCCCTACAAGCTCAGTGCAGAATTTCTCTGGCAGCACGATGGCGCCAGCTACAACGCACGCCTGGCTTTCAAGGCCGGTTTTCTGACGGTGATGAGCCAGACCAGCCAGGGCCAGATCACGGACCAGGGGCTCGAGCCGCTGCGTTTTGCCGACAAGAAGCGCAGCGAGCTTGCTGCGCATTTTGTGCGCGAACAGGGCAAGATCAGTTTCAGCGCCAACAAACCCGACGCGCCGCTTCTCTCTGGCGCCCAGGACCGCTTGAGCATCCTGCTGCAGCTTGGCGCCATGCTGGCCGCCGACCCGGCGGCCTTCCCGCAGGCCAGCACCATCGCCGTGCAGATCGTCGGCCCGCGCGATGCCGCCGTCTGGCTGTTCACGGTCGGCGCCGAGGAAACACTGGCGTTGCCCGGTGGCGAACAGATCGGGCTGAAACTGCTGCGCAACCCGCGCGAGCCCTTCGACCAGAAGATCGAACTCTGGCTGGCACCGGACATGGGCTATTTGCCGGTACGCCTGCGCATCACGGACGCAAACGGTGATTTTGTCGACCAGAAGTGGCACTCCAGCGAGACTGTGCCCTGAATCGCACACGATTGGCGCCCCGGCCCTTGAAATTTCGGTCTGCGCGGCCAACTGCAGGACACTTTGGAACGATTGATTGATAATGAACCATGCACACGCTTTACGACTCTGACAGCTACTCGGTGACGCACATGCTGGCCAATGCGGTCGCAGCGGACGCGCCCGACGAAAGCGACGTCGACGGCGTCGTGCAGGTGCTGATGGTGCCGGCGCTGGCGCGCCACGGCTTCGAAATCGTGGACAAGCGCTCGGGCAAAGAGGTTTACCTCGACGGTTCTTGGGCCGAGTTGTTCCAGCGCCACATTTCGGCCTGGCAGGAAAAGACGCCTACACAGGAAGAAGTCGAAGAGACGCTGGCGCAATACGCCGAGCTGGCGCAGAACCCGGTTCTGGTGCACTGAGCAGCGCGGGGACGACCCGCACGCCGGCCTTGCATTGCGGCGACAATGCCAGACCTATGAAACCTGTTTACATCCTGACCCTGTCCTGCCCGGACCGTCTCGGCTTGGTTCACGCGGTATCGGGCTTTCTGCTCGAACGCGGCGGCAACATCGAGGAAGCGGCCCAATACAACGACCCTGACACCGGCCTGTTTTTCATGCGGGTTCAGTTTGCCTGCGGGCAGCTGACGCCGGTCGACCTGAAGACGCAACTGGGCTGGTTTGCCAAGCCGTTTCAGATGCAGTGGAGCCTGCACGCCGTGGCGCAAGCGATGCCGGCGGTGATCATGGTCAGCAAGGAAGGGCATTGCCTCAACGACCTGCTGTTTCGCTGGAAAAGCGGCCTGCTGCGGCTTGACATCCGCGCCATCATCTCGAACCACCGCGAGTTCTACCAGCTCGCGGCCAGCTACAACGTGCCTTTCCATCACCTGCCGGTCACGACCGAAACCAAGGCGCAGGTCGAAGCACGGCAGTACGAGATCATCCAGGCCGAGCAGGCCGAACTGGTGGTGCTGGCGCGCTACATGCAGGTGCTCAGCGACGAT
>CAITXW010000154.1 GCA_903896425.1 uncultured beta proteobacterium
CAGAAAAGGCACCGGATTCCGGCCTGGAAGGCTTCTCCCAACAAACAGCACCCAACATTGTTCTGGCTGATTTGCATGCGCGTGAAGGCAAGGACGGGGTGATGGAATACACGCGCGGCTTGACGGTGGCCGTGCGTGATGTCGGTGACCGCCTGGATGTGCGTAAAACCGATGATCGCGACGTTGAGGCGGCACTCAAGATTGCCGCCAAAAAGTTTGACATCGACAAAGGCCTGCTGCTGACCGGTGATACCGCCTTCAAGGTCCGTGCAGCGGAAATCTCTGGCAAATTGGGCTATCCGTTACAAAACACTGAGCCCGAGGTATTGAGGGCCTGGATGAGGGGTAAACAGGTCGCCCAAGGGCTTGAACGCGTGCGTATCCCAAGTGTTGAAGCTGGCATCACGGGTGATCCGGCAATAAACCTGACGATTGCGCGTGTGGGCAAGTCCGTTCTCCGTGCCGATCAAAGAACGACGGATGTATTGACGAAAAATCCTGTGGCCGGGATTGATCTGGTTAGCAAAGACAAGATTTCAATGCCGGATGAACGCATGCTTGCGGCCAACGCCAGTATCAAAGATTTGGGCTACCAGGCAATTCACCAAATTGCCAGGGCTGACCTTGAACAACAAAACGGTGGCGTTGAACCTGGTTCTGTCGACCTGCTGCGAGAGAAAGGCATTTTGGACACTGACGGCAAGCTCACGCAGCTTGGAACGGATGTGGTGATGGTGCGTGATGACCGCGTCATCAGGGAGCGCGAAGCGCTGGACCCGTCGCTGAGGGCAAACATTGCACAGTATTTCAAAACGTCTGGTGACTACGTGCGTGAGGCATTTTTGGAGGAGCGGGAAAAGGCCGCGCCTGAAGTGGCTGAGGACAGAAAAGACAAGGCACGCGAACAGGAAAACGCCTTTCATCTGGGCGAACCAGTGTCCAGAGCTCACCACCACGAATTTGAAGAAAGCATTGAACTTTGAAACAGCACGCCCGACGAGTTCGGGCATTTTTAAGGAAGAAAGCATGCAAGCGTTGACAACCCTCTCCCCACAAACGATGGCCGAACTGGGCATCCCGGCCGACTCTGAAGTGCATTCGGTTCGCGATGCCGACAAACTCGGCATCGATCACTGCACCGATGTGGAACTGGTCGCCTGGAAAACCGCCTCGCAAGCTGCCCAGTCGTTTTTGAACAAGGCCTCCAACGAAGCCTCTGGCGTGCTGTCGACTGCCCTGTCGTTTCTGTCGCTGTACCGTGATCCGATTGTGGCGGCCAACACCAGTACCTCGGACTTCACGATCGAGTCACTGATGCAGCGCAGGACCAGCCTGTACTTGGTCGTGCCACCCTCAGACAAAGACCGCCTGAAGCCACTTTTAAGGCTTGTCATCAATCAGGTGGTGCGTCGCCTGACTGAGAAAATGGAGTTCGACGAAACCGGCGCTTCCAAGTCGCGGTTCCCGCACAAGATGTTGCTACTAATTGACGAATTTCCGGCGCTGGGCAAACTTGAGATTTTTGAAGAGGCCCTGGCATTTATCGCTGGCTACGGACTCAAGGCCTTGTTGATCACACAAGACCTGTCCCAGTTGACAAAGGCCTACTCAAGAGACGAATCCATCATGTCGAATTGCCACATCCGGATTGCCTTCGCGCCCAACAAAATCGAGACGGCTGAGCTGCTCTCCAAAATGAGCGGCGCCTCCACGGTTGCCCACACCCAAAGAAATTTCTCGGGTTCACGCCTGAGCGTGGTGCTGAACAATGTCAGCACGAATGAACAGTTGAGCCAGCGCTCCCTACTGACACCGGACGAAACCATGCGCCTTCCACCGGCCGATGAGCTGGTGTTTGTCGCTGGTCACGCGCCAATTTACTGCCAGAAAATCATCTATTACAAGGATTCAGCACTGGCGCAAAGACAGATGCTGGGCGCCGCAAAACTGATCGGAAATTCAATGA
>CAITXW010000155.1 GCA_903896425.1 uncultured beta proteobacterium
CCTGGCAGGGGCCGATAATTAAAGAATCCAAGCCCAGAAGTCAGAGACCTTAAACTTCTGGTTTCAACAAGATCGAGACACCAGGCAGCAACTCACAACTGCACTGTCCTTCAGGCTCATACCTGGATTGGAAAATACTCGTAGCCCCATCCAGAGTCTTTAGATAACCCCTTCGAAGCAGCGTAGCCATACGCGGTGGAACCGCATGCAGAGAGTCCATTGACCGTCCCGAGAAAGTAGTCGCGATCCGAATTTGGAAATGAAAAGTGAACGTTGTACGTTGCCTTGTCTATTTCCTTGCAGCTGTAGTCGGAGTATTCCCCACACGCATCGCCGCACCCCACCAGAAGACTCGCGGCTATCCCTATTGCAGCAAAACCTACGCATTTCTTCTGCGAGCTATCGAGTGCCACGTAAGCCGCCTAACGTAGATGTGACCGGCGCTGCGCGGCTTTATCGCGCAGCGTCCAGTGACCGAAGGGAGCGGGGTCGACCGCCGGGTTAGACATCGTCTTTCTCTATCGCCTGCGGTTGGTTACGCTGAAGAATTTCGAGTAGCAACTTTTCTATGCCCATGAGTCCATCGACAGCATCATCCAACGGCATCGGTGTACCGCGGCTCAGTACAAAAGATGCGGCCATGTTGTCGCCACCAAGAATCAGTTCCAGAGCCTCTCGCAGAATCGAGTCTGGAACGTCATGTTTGAATAAGTGCTTTACCTTGTTGCGAAGAAACTCGAATCTGGGTGCAGTGAGAGGGTGTCTCCTGACTGCGTTTGCGGCAAGCTGCGACATGACCTGCGCAGTGGGCTCTTTGGTCAAGGCGCCTAGCAAGCGGACAACATCTTGCGTGACTTTCGCTGACAAGTCTTCTGGGGATGAGAACATATTCACCACATGGGACTTTTTCAGGCTTGCTTTTAGATCACTCAACTTCTGAGCAGCAACTCCGGTTTCAACGTGTTTGGGGAGAACTGGATGCGAGTCTTCGTCGATGACGTATATGAGGCTCGGAAGGCGCATTGCTTGCGCGTCTTCGTATTCGAGCTGAGTGAGCGACTTCCCAGACTCGGTGTCGATAAAGCCATACCGCATACCGAAGATGCCAACGTAGACGTTGGCAGAACGAACCAAGCGCAGGCACTCTTCCTTTGGCGTTTCCGGGAGCGCGCCGAAGAACTCCATTGCCTTTGAGCTGTATTCAAGTCGCGCTATAGCCTCACGTACAAGTAGTCGATGACGCTCCAAGTCGGAGAAGGTTGAGCTGACGAAGACTGATACGGTCATGAGATGTCTAACGTTCAAAATCACCGGTCTCGCGCGGCTTTTTGCGCGAGGTCCGGTGCATTGCAGGGTTAGACATTACGGCATTCATTTCACTGTGTAGGGAGCAGCGGGAGATACGCCAACAGACTTGGCGTGTTCAATCTCGTAGGCGGATGCAATTGCTGGAAACCAACATGCACTGCAAGCCGAAGAGGCTGCTTCGTTTGAGGCTCCGCAGACCTTGCATTTCCAACCATATGCTATGGCCCTAGTTGAAGCATTCTTCCATTTAATTACAAACACGCCGACCAGCCCACCAAGTAGCCCCAGGACTCCGCCATGAACAAAAAAGACCAAGATCAGGAACTCGGGTCTCGTTAGCGATAGTTCAGCAGACCGTGGAACGATAAATAAACCAAAGAACCCCAGTAAGAATGCCGTCCACGCAGATGAATCGCCATCTGTGGGAGGGAAAAGCCAAAGCGAGGCTGACATAGGTAGCCCGTAGGCGAACGCACCAATTAGGGCCGCCATCGGTAATAGCACGACTGGATGCTTGTGCAGAACGTGCTTCACATTTCCTCCGAACTTGCTTGTGGACAATGTAAAGCCCAACGTAATGCAGCCCGCAATCTTCCCCCCGCCATATCCTGGCCAAGCGGTTGAAATTGGGTTGAAAAAAAAGTGGGAAAGCGCTCGCCGTATGACTTGGCGCGCCATTTGCTGATTGACAGCACAGCACAAAATTTGGCCATGAAACCCGTCACCTTCCCTGTGTTGCGTTCTACACGCCTGCTTGATCAGGTGCGTGAACGTTTTTGTTGGTGACACTATAGCCTGCCGGCAGGGCAAAAGCTATGTGCAGTGGGGCAGGTGGTTTGTGCGAGGGCGCGGTTTGCGGCATCCGTGCAACAGGTGCGCTACCAGTCTTCCTTCACCGCCAGCACCGCGTCCTGCCCGGCCGCCGCGCGACCGGCGAGCCAGGCGGTGACGGTGCCAGCGATTACCACTGAAAGACACAGCGCCAGCAGGCGGCTCCAGGGCAGCAGCAGGTCCATGGTCCAGTGAAAACTCTGTGGGTTCACCACGTCGATCAGCACCAGTGCCACCAGCAGGCCCAGACCTAAGCCGGCGATGGCGCCCAGGCTGGTCCAGGCGGCGCCTTCGAGCGCGACGACGCCGAGTATTTGCCGTCGTGTCAGGCCCAGGTGCGCGAGCAGGCCGAACTCTTTGCGCCGCGCCAGCACCTGCGCGCTGAAGCTCGCGGCCACGCCGAACAGGCCGATGCCAATGGCCACCGCTTGCAGCCAGTAGGTCACGGCAAAGCTGCGGTCGAAGATGCGCATCGAGGTCGCGCGGATCTGGCGCGTGGTGCCGAATTCAAGCAAGGCCCCAGCGCCGGCGGATTGCTCGTCGGCGAGTTGGCGCAGCGCCTGCTGCACGCGCTCGCCATCGGCTTGCGCATCGAGCCAGAACGCCACGTCGTTGGCGCGCCGGTCGCCGCTGAGGGCCTCGAAATCGCGCTTGTCGATGGCGATGGCGCCGCCCTGGTGCGCGTAGTCGCGCCAGACGCCGGCAACAAAGAAGATCGGTGTGCTGGCCGGTGAAGAAGCCAGTGTCTTGAAGGCCGCCGACAGCGGCGTGAAGACCTGGCCGGCGCGTGCACCGTGCAGGTCAAGCATGGCTTCGCTGACATAGATGGCGATGCGCCCGCTGGGCACCGGCAGTGGCTCGCCGACCATCGGCAGCATGCGCGCCGGGTCGCTCAACTCGCGCGCCAGCATCGCCACGGCCGGCTGTGCCGGATCGAGCAGCAACGAGAGC
>CAITXW010000156.1 GCA_903896425.1 uncultured beta proteobacterium
AGCAGCACGCAGTGCGGCTTCTTGGTGACGGCCTCGGTCAGCAAACCACCCTGGTCAAAGCCGACATAGCCCGGCGGCGCACCGATCAATCGGCTGACCGCATGGCGCTCCATGTACTCGCTCATGTCAAAGCGGATCAGCTCAATGCCCATGATGTAGGCCAGCTGCTTGGCGGCTTCGGTCTTGCCAACGCCCGTGGGGCCACTGAACAGGAAGGAGCCGATCGGCTTGTCGCCCTTGCCCAGACCGGAACGCGCCATCTTGACGGCTGAGGCCAGCATGTCGATCGCCTTGTCCTGCCCGAAGACCACGTTCTTGAGGTCGCGCTCGAGTGTGCGCAGTTTGCCGCGGTCGTCGTTGGAGACATTGGCCGGCGGGATGCGCGCGATCTTGGCGACGATGTCTTCGACCTCGGCCTTGGTGATGATCTTCTTGCGCTTGGAGGGCGGCAAAATTCGCTGTGCGGCACCGGCTTCATCGATGACGTCGATCGCCTTGTCGGGCAAATGCCGGTCGTTGATGTACTTGGCGCTCAACTCGGCCGCAGCCTGCAAGGCGGCCAGCGCGTACTTGACGTTGTGGTGCTCCTCAAAGCGCGACTTGAGGCCCTTGAGAATTTCGACTGTTTGCTCGATCGTCGGCTCGACCACATCAACCTTCTGGAAACGCCTGGAGAGCGCCGCGTCTTTTTCAAAGATGCCGCGGTACTCGGTGAAGGTGGTGGCGCCGATGCACTTGAGCGCACCCGAACTCAGACCCGGCTTCAGCAGGTTGGACGCATCCAGCGTGCCGCCTGACGCGGCACCGGCGCCGATCAGGGTGTGAATTTCGTCAATGAACAACACCGCATTGGGTTTGTCCTTGAGCGACTTCAACACGCCTTTGAGGCGCTGCTCGAAATCACCGCGGTACTTGGTGCCAGCCAGCAGGGCGCCCATGTCGAGCGAATAAACAATCGCTTCGGCCAGGATCTCGGGCACATCTTTTTGCGTGATGCGCCAGGCCAGGCCTTCAGCGATGGCGGTCTTGCCGACACCGGCCTCACCCACCAGCAGCGGGTTGTTCTTGCGCCGGCGGCACAAGATCTGGATCACGCGTTCGACTTCATATTCGCGCCCGATCAGCGGGTCAATCTTGCCGTCCTTGGCGAGTTGGTTCAGGTTCTGCGTGTATTGCTCAAGAGGCGATTGCTTCTCGTTCTTTTCACCACCCGACTCTTCACTCTCCGGCGGCGTTTCACTGGCCTTGCCGGGCTCGGCTGCATCATTTTTCTTGATGCCATGCGCTATGAAGTTCACCACATCGAGCCGGGTCACGCCCTGCTGATGCAGGTAATAGACGGCGTGGGAATCCTTCTCGCCAAAGATCGCCACCAGCACGTTGGCGCCAGTCACTTCCTTCTTGCCGCTGCCCGTGGACTGCACGTGCATGATGGCGCGCTGGATCACGCGCTGGAAACCGAGGGTGGGCTGCGTATCCACATCGTCGGTGCCGGCGACCTGCGGCGTGTTGTCCTTGATGAAATTGGACAAGGATTTGCGCAGATCGTCGATGTTGGCGGAGCAGGCCCGCAGAACCTCGGCCGCGCTCGGGTTGTCCAGCAGCGCCAGCAACAGGTGCTCGACCGTGATGAACTCGTGGCGCTGCTGGCGCGCCTCGACAAAAGCCATGTGAAGGCTGACTTCCAATTCCTGGGCAATCATGTGATTTCCTTTTCTTCCCTAGCTTTGATGTTCAACTGTAATCTGATTTCGATATCACTCGCTCGCCACTGCCTATAACTCAACCGGCTCACTGATGCATTGCAATGGATGCCCTGCTTTTGCCGCCGCGTCGAGAACCTGGTCCACCTTGGTCGCGGCCACGTCCCGCGAATAAACGCCGCAAACACCTTTTCCATCCAGATGGATCTTCAACATGATCTGTGTCGCCGCCTCCAGATCCTTGCCAAAGAACTCCTGAATCACCACCACCACAAATTCCATCGGTGTGTAATCGTCGTTGAGCATGACGACCTGGTACATCTGTGGCGGCGCGACCTTCTGCGGCAGGCGCTCCAGCACCACTGAGCCGCCCTCGTCCCGATCGGGTCGCCGGGTCGGCACAACAGGGGGGGTCAAGGGTTTTTTGGTTGCCATGCTTTCATTCTATCGAGCGCGCCAAAGCAGGAAGCCTTAGACGGGAATTGGTGCCATTTGTGCCGGATTCAAGCGCCGGAAACAAAAAACCGCCCAAGCCAGACAGCTTGGGCGGTTTTGCGTGCGGAGACTGGCAGTCCGCGCCAGCAGCAAACGGATGTGTCCTACATGTTGTCGATCATGACTTGGCCAAAGCCCGAGCAACTCACTTGTGTGGCTCCGTCCATCAAGCGGGCAAAGTCGTAAGTCACTTTCTTGCTGTTAATGGATTTCTTCATGGAACTGATGATCAGATCCGCCGCCTGCGTCCAGCCCATGTGGCGCAGCATCATTTCCGCTGACAGGATTTCAGAGCCGGGGTTGACGTAATCCTTGCCCGCATACTTTGGCGCGGTGCCATGCGTGGCTTCGAAGCAAGCAACCGAATCCGACAGGTTGGCCCCCGGCGCAATGCCAATGCCGCCAACCTGGGCCGCCAGTGCGTCGGAAATGTAGTCGCCATTGAGGTTGAGCGTGGCGATCACGCTGTACTCGGCCGGACGCAGCAGGATCTGCTGCAGGAAGGCGTCTGCAATGCTGTCCTTGACGATGATCTCCTTGCCAGACTTGGGGTTCTTGAACTTGCACCAGGGTCCGCCGTCGATCAGTTGGGCGCCGAATTCCGTTTGTGCCAGGTCGTAGGCCCAATCGCGAAAGCCGCCTTCGGTGTACTTCATGATGTTGCCCTTGTGGACGATCGTCACACTGGGCTTGTCGTTGTCAATGGCGTACTGGATCGCCTTGCGCACCAGGCGCTCTGTGCCCTCGCGCGATACCGGCTTGATGCCGATGCCGGAGGTCTTGGGGAAGCGGATCTTGGTGACACCCATTTCGTCCTGCAGGAACTTGATCAGTTTCTTGGCCTTGTCGGACTCGGCTTCAAACTCGATGCCGGCATAAATGTCTTCAGAATTCTCCCGGAAGATCACCATATCCGTCTTTTCTGGCTCCTTCACTGGACTGGGCACACCGTCGAAGTACTGGATCGGACGCAGGCATACATACAGGTCAAGTTCCTGGCGCAGCGCGACATTGAGCGAACGGATGCCGCCACCGACCGGGGTTGTCAGCGGGCCTTTGACCGATACCACATACTCGCGCAGGGCTTGCAGGGTTTCCGCGGGCAGCCAGACGTCCGGACCGTAGACCTTGGTCGATTTTTCACCAGCATAGACCTCCATCCAGTGAATCTTCTTCTTGCCACCATAGGCTTTGGCCACCGCCGCATCCACCACTTTGAGCATGACCGGCGTAATATCGAAGCCGGTCCCATCACCCTCAATGAAGGGAATGATGGGCTCATCGGGCACCCGCAGCGACATATCAGCGTTGACCGTGATCTTCTGGCCCTGTGCGGGCACCTTGATGTGCTGGTACATGTGGAATCTCCGTTGGTGGCATATCCTGCCTGTTGTTTTTGACCAACGCAACGATGAAGGGCTGGTTCACCTGGTTGAGCGGGTGCCGGGAAATTTTAGCCCTAATTAATTGAAATATATGCGGTTTTCTGTCAACCGGTAGGGAATCAGGCCCGTTATGAAGCAGCCTCTCGAGCTCGGGAGGGAAATTTTTGAAATAACGTTATCTCAAGGAAATTAAACATGAACAAACTTATCGCCGCTCTGGTTGCTGGTCTTTTCGCTGTTGGCGCTTACGCTGCTGATGCACCTGCTGCTGCTCCCGCCGCTGCTGCTGCACCCGCTAAGGCTGCTGCTTCGGCTGCTGCTCCTGCCGCTGCTGCTGCTCCTGCTGCCAAGACCGATGCCAAGGCTGACGCCAAGGCTGCCAAGAAGGCTGCTGCTGCTGACAAGGCTGCTGCCAAGAAGGCTGCTGCTGCTGCCAAGAAGGCTGCTGCTGCTGACAAGACTGCCAAGAAGCCAGCTGCTGCTGCTTCGAAGTAATAGTCAATCCAGAAGCATTGCTTCTGGCCATGACGGAAAAGCCCGCTCACGCGGGCTTTTTTTCGTCTGCGAGATTCTGATCCCGGTCCGGCTTGCAGCAAAATGGAGACATGAAACAAACAGCAATCGCTCTCTTGTCGTGGCTGCTTATGCTGGGCAACGTGGCCCAGGCACAGAATCTGCCGCAAATGGACTTACCTCGTATCAAGATCTCGGCAGGCATGCATCTGATCGATACCCAGATAGCTTCAACCGAGCAACAACGCGCCACCGGACTCATGTTTCGCAAGGATATGCCGCAAACCGAGGGCATGCTGTTTGTTTTTGAACAAGCCAGCCTGCAGTGTTTCTGGATGAAAAACACGCTGTTGCCCCTGAGCGCGGCGTTCGTGGCCGACGACGGGACGATCATCAATCTGGTCGAGATGAAGCCGCAAACCACGGATTCCCATTGCTCAACCCAGCCGGTGCGTTTTGTGCTTGAAATGAACCAGGGCTGGTTCCAGAAAAAAGGGATCAAAGCCGGCTTCAAACTCGGCGGCGCGCCATTCAAAATCCGATAAACCCGCGTTTGACGTTAAAAGGCCACCGCAAGCGGTGGCCTTTTAACGAGCCAGGCTGATCAGGCGAAGTTGGCTTCGGCAAAGCCCCAGTTCACCAACTTGTCGAGGAAGGTTTCGACAAACTTGGGCCGCATATTGCGGTAATCGATGTAATACGCATGCTCCCACACGTCAACCGTCAGCAGCGCCTTGTCGGCGGTCGTCAGCGGCGTGCCTGCAGGACCCATGTTGACGATATCGACTGACCCGTCAGGTTTCTTCACCAGCCAGGTCCAGCCAGAGCCGAAGTTGCCGACTGCCGATTTGACAAACGCTTCCTTGAATGCCGCATAAGAGCCCCACTTGGCAGTGATGGCCGCAGCCAGCGCGCCCGATGGCTCAGCACCGCCGGCGGGCTTCATGCAGTTCCAGAAGAAGGTGTGGTTCCAGATTTGCGCCGCGTTGTTGTAAACCCCGCCGCTGGACTTCTTGATGATGTCTTCCAACGACATGTTCTCGAAATCAGTACCTTTTTGCAGGTTGTTGAGGTTCACCACATAAGCGTTGTGGTGCTTGCCGTGGTGGTATTCCAGGGTTTCCTTCGAATAATTCGGTGCCAGGGAGTCGAGCGCGAAAGGCAGGGGTGGCAGGGTATGTTCCATGGGATCCTCGTGGGTTGGGTGAGCAAAGGGGCGATTGTAGAAACTTTGTTTACTTTTGGCTGGCCACGGTTAAATCAAGCCCACCCGTTGCAAGGGTTGCGTGCAAAGTCTCGCCCAATCGGGTCTGCCCGGAATGGCGGATGGTTTCGCCCTGCGCGTTGCTCAGCCAGGCGTAACCCCGTTGCAAGACCAATGTCGGATCGAGCAGCCCCAGGTGCTGCTGCGCACGCTGCAATCGTTCCTGAGAAAGGTTCAGACCGCGCTCAATGGCTTGTGGCAAAACTGCCTGTAGCCGCAGCAGGTCCTGCCGGCGCTGGCGTAGCAACTGCTCGCAGAGCAATTGCAGACGCTGCGCGTCAGACGCCAATCGCATGCGCTGGCGGCCCAGTCGCGCCGACGGACGACCCATGCGCGAGGCAATCAGATCAAGTTGCTGCCCATGGCGGTCGGTGCGCCGCTGCGCCGCATCCTTCAAGCCGCGTTCAATTGCGTCAAACATGCCGAGCCAGGTATCGCGCGGTTGCGCCACCAATTCGGCTGCGGCAGTTGGCGTGGGTGCGCGCAAGTCCGCCGCAAAATCAACCAGGGTGAAATCGGTTTCGTGACCGACGCCGCTGACCACCGGAACGGGGCTCTGCACGAGGGTTTGCACCAACTGCTCGTCATTGAAAGCCCATAGATCCTCCATCGAACCGCCGCCACGCACCAGCAGGATGACGTCGATAGACCCCTCCCGGGTCAAACGGTAGAGACTGTTCAGCGCCGCAACCAGTTCCTGCGGTGCACTGCTGCCCTGTACCGAGGCTGGCGCCAGCAGCACCGGAATATGCGGCACACGCCGCTGCAAGGTTGTCACAACATCATGCAATGCTGCGGCACCCAGCGAGGTCACGATGCCAATACCGCGCGGCAAAACGGGCAACGCTCGCTTTCGGGCCGCATCAAACAGCCCTTGTGCTTCCAGTTTGGCCTTAAGTTGGAGAAACCGTTCAAACAAGGCGCCCGCCCCGGCACGGCGCATCGATTCGACGACCAACTGTAGATCACCGCGTGCCTCGTAGACACCGAGACGACCACGCAACTCGACCAACTCCCCATCAACCGGCGAAAAATCGAGCAGACTGGCGGCCCGCCGGAACATGGCACAGCGAATTTGCCCGCTCGCATCCTTGATCGAAAAATAGCAGTGGCCGCTGGCCGCACGCGAAAAGCCACTGATCTCCCCGCGCACCGCAACCGGGTTGAACCGTGCCTCCAGCGCATCGGCGATGGCACGACACAAGGCACCTACCTGCCAGATTTTCGGTACTTGTTGATCGGCTTGATTGGTCGTTGTCATCAGTAGCCTTCAATCACTTCGACGATCCGAAAAATAGATATTCCACACCGACCGGCATGCCTGAAAAATCTGGCAAGAACCCCCTGAGAACCTGATGTTGTGTTGCAAGTCATTGATTTCATTAGGTATTGAAGCGCCTATTTTGTCATCAATGTGTCAAAAGCCGCAGCCCATGCGCCCTGCCAGCGTTTCGCAAGCAGGTTCTTCACAAACTTATCCACAGATTTTGTGAGTTAGAACGAACCGCACAAACTTCGCCAAGGGCTTCGTGTACCTCATCGCAAAAATACGGGCAGGTGCGACATAATCGCAGGGCCTTTCATGTGCGTGGAGATTTCATTTGTTTTCAATCATACAAGCGGCGGGCTGGCCAATCTGGCCACTCATGGCCTGCTCGGTTCTGGCCTTGGCGCTGGTCATCGAACGCTTTGTCAGCCTCAAAACGGCAAAAATTGCCCCTCCACGCTTGCTCGATGAGGTGTTGAATGTCTCTCGCTCGGCAGTTCCAGCGCCTGCCGTGGTTGCCCAACTAGCGCAGAACTCGGCGCTGGGTGAAGTGCTGGCAAGCGGATTGCGCGCGCTCAACAATAACCCGCGCTGTAGTGAAAGCGACCTTCGCTCGGCCATGGAAGGGACCGGCCGCATGGTGGCACACCGGCTCGAGCGCTACCTCAGCGCCCTGGCCACCATTGCCTCCGCTGCCCCTCTGATGGGTTTATTTGGGACCGTGGTCGGCATGATCGAGATCTTCGGCTCGCAAAGCCCGACCGGCGGCGCGACCGGTGGCAACCCGGCACAACTGGCGCACGGCATCTCGGTTGCCCTCTACAACACGGCGTTTGGCCTGATCATTGCCATTCCGGCGCTGATTTTCTGGCGCTACTTTCGGGCCCGGGTTGACGCTTACCTGCTGACGCTCGAACTGGCATCGGAACAGCTGGCACGCCATCTCAACACGCTGCGGAAATAACGCCTCATGAATTTTCGTTCCCGTACCCGAGAAGAACCGGAAATCAACCTGATTCCGTTCATCGACGTGCTGCTGGTCGTGCTTATCTTTCTGATGCTGTCAACCACCTACAGCAAGTTCACCGAACTGCAACTCCGGCTTCCCGTAGCCGATGCCAATGCGCTGCGAGACTACCCGAAGGAAGTTGTGGTCAGTGTCAGCAGCGACGGCGCCTATTCAGTCAACCGGGTACCGGTGAGAGAGCGCGGTACCGACGCGCTGGCAAGTGCCATGCTCGAAGGCGCAAAGGCCGGCAAGGATTCGGTGGTGATCATCAGCGCCGACGCCCATGCCACGCACCAGGCTGTGGTCACAGTGATGGAAGCGGCGCGGCGCGCCGGCCTGATTCAAATCACGTTTGCCACCCAGTCGTCGGCGCGGGCCGGCACCAGGTAGTACATGGACAGCGCAAGGCAGCGGTCCACGTTGCAGCGCTGGATCGTTCGTGGCTGGGCGCAGCGCGGATTGAGCTGCTGGCTGTTGTGGCCGTTTTCCCTGCTATTCGGCGCGCTGGCGGCAGTGCGACGCAGTCTGTACCGCGTTGGTTTGCTCAAGGCGGGCCGAGTACCGGTACCGGTTCTCGTCGTCGGCAACGTCGTGGCTGGCGGATCCGGCAAAACCCCCATCGTCATTGCCCTGGTGCGCCACCTGCAGTCGCGCGGCCTGCAGGTGGGTGTGATCTCGCGCGGCCATGGTCGCCAGGCGCGAGACTGCCGGGAAGTGCTGGCTGACAGCGCCATTTCAGACGTTGGCGACGAGCCCGCCCTGATCCGGCTTGCGACCGCAGCACCGGTCTTTGTCGCCCCAAGTCGCCTTCAGGCAGCGCAGTCGCTCCTGGCACAGCATCCCGGAACCCAGATCATCATCAGCGACGATGGTCTGCAGCATCTGGGCCTGCAGCGCGATCTGGAAATTTGCGTTTTTGATGAGCGTGGCATCGGCAACGGCTGCCTGCTGCCAGCGGGCCCCTTGCGCGAGCCTTGGCCACGTGCCGCCGACTGGGTACTGCACAGCGGCGCTCGACCCGCTTTCGCCGGCTTTCAAGCAAACCGCACGCTAGCCCGGCATGCGCTGCGCGCTGACCACAGCGAGGTGGCCCTGCAGCAGTTAGCACAGGCAGATGGCAAGCGGCTATTGGCGGTTGCCGCCATTGCCAAACCGGAAGATTTCTTCGACATGCTTCGCGCGCAGGGGCTGCCCCTGGCCCGCACGATTGCCCTGCCCGACCACCACGACTTTTCCGAATGGGTGGCACAGGATCACACAGGATTTGCCGTTCTTTGCACGGAGAAAGATGCGGTCAAACTTTGGCGCAAACAGCCCGATGCCCTGGCAGTTCCCCTGCTGGTCACGCTCGAACCCGACTTTCTGACACAACTCGATGCCAGGCTGTCGAAGTTGCTCGCAAGCTCATCACCGTCAACGCTATCATCTGGTCATGGACACTAGACTTCTTGAACTGCTGGTTTGCCCCGTCACCAAAGGGCCCCTCGAATACAACCGCGAAAAACAGGAGCTCAGTTCGCGCAGCGCGCGCCTGGCTTATCCGGTACGCGATGGCATCCCGATCCTGCTGGAGAATGAAGCCCGCACCCTGAGTGACGAGGAACTCGGCCTTTGACTTTTACCGTCCTCATTCCGGCCCGGCTGGCGTCCACCCGCCTGCCCAACAAGCCGCTGGCCGACATCGGTGGTGTACCCATGGTGGTGCGGGTGGCACAACGGGTCCTGACACTCTCGACGCATTCGAAGCCGGTCCGGGTGGTGGTTGCAGCAGACAGCCCTGCGATCGTCACAGCCTGCCAAACACACGGAATTGAGTCCGTACTGACCCGCCAGGATCACCCTTCGGGCAGTGACCGCCTGGCTGAGGCCTGCGAATTGCTGGGCCTGGCCGACGAAGAAATCGTCATCAACGTTCAAGGCGACGAACCCCTGATCGATCCGGCACTGGTGGGCAAACTGGCGCAGCTGCTCGTTGAGCGTCCACAAGCCAGCATGAGCACGGCGGCGCATCCCATTGGCGACCCGGCCGAGTTCATGAACCCCAATGTGGTGAAAGTGGTGCTCGACGCCCAGGGCATGGCGCTCTACTTCAGCCGTGCACCGATTCCGCACTGGCGCGACCAGCCCGACAGCCTGCCCAGTCCGGCTCCCCTGCGCCATATTGGTATTTACGGCTACCGCGTCGGTTTCCTGCGCCAGTTTCCGGCACTGGCGCAGGCGCCGCTGGAAATTACAGAAGCGCTGGAGCAATTGCGCGCCCTCTGGCACGGTCATCGCATTGCCGTTCATATTGCGGCACAAGCGCCCGGCCCTGGCGTTGACACGCCGCAAGATCTGGAACGGGTGCGCCGCTTGTTCGGTTCATGAGCGGCACTGCCGACAACTGTAAGCCAGAGCGCGTTTTGAGCGTGCTATTCTCACGTCGATTACGGTATTCCATCCCGCCGTGTAGCGGGGTTCGTGGTACCGGCTGATTTCCATACTATTCCTAAGGACCACTATGAAACTCATTCTGTTGGGAGCACCCGGCGCCGGCAAGGGCACGCAAGCCACCTTCATCTGCCAGAAATACGCAATCCCCCAGATATCCACTGGCGACATGCTGCGCGCTGCCGTCAAGGCCGGTACCCCGTTGGGTATTCAAGCCAAGAAGATCATGGATTCGGGTGGTTTGGTCAGCGATGACCTGATCATCAATCTGGTGAAAGAGCGCATTGCGCAACCCGATTGCAGCGCCGGCTTCCTGTTTGACGGCTTCCCACGCACCATCCCGCAAGCCGATGCCATGAAGGCGGCCGGCGTCAATCTCGACTACGTGCTGGAAATTGACGTGCCATTTGATGCCATCATCGACCGCATGAGCGGACGACGCTCGCACGCAGCGTCCGGCCGCACCTACCACGTCAAGTTCAATCCACCGAAGGTCGCGGGGGTGGACGACATTACCGGCGAGCCGCTGATCCAGCGCGAGGATGACAAGGAAGAAACCGTCAAGAAGCGTCTCGATGTCTACAGCGCCCAGACCCGTCCGCTGGTGGCGTACTACGACAGTTGGGCCAAGGCCGACCCAGGGCGCGCACCCAAGTATCGCGCTATCAGCGGCACCGGCGGTGTGGACGAAATCACCGCCAGAGCCTTCGCCGCGCTGGCCAGCTGATTCAGCCCAGCAGGGCCAGCATCAAAGCGATTCTGGCTTTCACGGGCGACAATCCCCGCGAGTCGGGGAACGCTGCATCGGTACGCGCCAGCACACGCCCGCTGCAGCAGCGCGTGGCCAGCACCACTTTGACGCCAACCGCCTGGGCTCTGAGCAAGGCGGCTTCAAGGTCCTGATGCACGGTTCCGTTGCCAGTGGCGGCAACCACCAGCCCCTGCAGCGGCCTTGCCAGCTGCTGCCCGGTACCAAAAACTCTCTGCTTGGCCAGCGCCAGTAATGCATCAACCATGACTCCGTCTGACCCGGCGTAATTCATCACAATTTCGACACGCGGCCAACGACTCGCGTTGCCAAGCTTTTCAAATATGCCCGGAGCCGAATAGTCGCTCGTCGCAGGCCAACCTCGCACCAACCGAACCCGGCCTTCCTCGACGTATCCCACTGGCCCGGCGTCACCTGAATTGAATGCGTCAAGCCGGTAGGGATGCACCTTTTGCACCTCGACCGCGCCGTGGAGGGTGCCAGCACATACTGCCAGCACACCACAAGCGCCGGTTGTACCGGCAACGACCAGTGCGTCGAGCAGGTTCTGCGGGCCATCAGGTGCCGCACTCGAGGCCGGACGCATGGCGCAGGTCAGCACCACGGGTTTAGCCGCAAGCAACGCCGGCGGCAACACAGCGTGCAGGAAATAGGCAGTCTCCTCGAGAGTGTCGGTGCCATGGGTGATGACAACCCCCTTCACTTGGGCCTGCGCCAAATGGTACTCAACGCGCTGCACTAAATCTTGCCAGACCGAAAAGCTCATGTCCTTGCTGTCAACTTGTGCCACCTGTTCGGCTCGCAACCCACGGTCGCCCAGAACCTGCGTGAGTCCCGGAACCGCCTCAAACAACTCGGCCACCCCGAGTTGGGCGGCGGTGTATCCCAGGTTATCGGAAGCA
This sequence comes from uncultured beta proteobacterium, assembly GCA_903896425.1. Taxonomy (GTDB): domain Bacteria; phylum Pseudomonadota; class Gammaproteobacteria; order Burkholderiales; family Burkholderiaceae_C; genus Rhodoferax. The sequence continues at coordinate 11,738 of CAITXW010000156.1, forward strand.
GTCGCGGCCGTACCAGCGATCGTGCCTCCGGTGCCCAACACAACAAGCGTTTCATCAATATTTTCAGTTGCCACTTGCAATCTTTCAAAAACTGGTTAAAAATACAGTTACTGGATATGAACACAGTGTCACGAATAACCCGCAAGATCCAGTCAACTTGAAGGAGTCGCCATGCTTGAAAGCCCCAAACTGACAGCCCGCCAACAGCAGATTCTGGACCTGATTCAAAGCGCCATCGCCCGTACCGGTGCGCCGCCGACACGGGCCGAGATTGCCACAGAACTGGGCTTCAAGTCTGCCAACGCCGCCGAAGAACACCTGCAGGCATTAGCGCGCAAGGGCGTCATTGAGCTGGTCAGCGGCACATCGCGTGGCATTCGCCTCAAGAGCGAGGCGCTGCGCTCGATCAACGAATCACGCAACAAGCAGTATTCCTTCCAGTTGCCCAGTTTGGCACAGTTGGCCTTGCCGCTGATCGGACGGGTCGCAGCCGGCTCTCCGATTCTCGCGCAAGAGCACATCGACCAAACCTACTACCTCGAAAGCAGCCTGTTCCAGCGCAAGCCCGACTACCTGCTGAAGGTACGTGGCATGTCAATGCGCGACGCCGGCATCATGGATGGCGATCTGCTGGCCGTGCAGTCAACCAAGGACGCGAAAAACGGACAAATCGTGGTGGCGCGTCTGGGTGATGAAGTAACCGTCAAGCGCTTTCGGCGCAACAAGAACCTGATTGAGCTGCATCCCGAAAATCCGGACTATCAGACGATCGTGGTGGAACCTGGTGAACCCTTTGAAATTGAAGGCCTGGCTGTCGGTTTAATCCGAAACACCATGCTGATGTAGACAAAACCCGGCTTCTGAAGAAAGACCTCCCATGAGCACCGCGCTGATTGTTGTTTCCACCGTTCTGACACCACTGCAAAGCATCTGGCGCTGGCTCATGCCAGCCGAAACAAACCATTGCATTCCTTCCGGAAGGGCTTGGCACGGCGCCCTGTCTGCTACACCTTTAATAGCAGTAAAGGGCTGTTTCTCAAGGCCTGAACGAAGAAGCCCTTCAGCAGGTTCGGGTGGCACACCGCTTCGAGTCGTGCGCATCCTGGAGACCGATCACGCGCCGGCCCAAGTCGGGCGCCTGCGAATTTCGGGCCGCATGGCCGATGTCTGCGCCGAACTCGATCGACTGGCAGCGCGGGAAACCAGCGTGCACTGAACAATATTCCTTCTCCCGCCTGTACCCGGCGGGGCCGATGCCGAGGCACAATCGCACGGTATGAATATTGTGATTTTGGATGATTACCAGGACGCAGTTCGAAAACTCGACTGCGCCGCCAAGCTAGAACCTTACCAAGCCAAGGTTTACACCAACACCGTCAAGGG
>CAITXW010000157.1 GCA_903896425.1 uncultured beta proteobacterium
CCTGGCAGGGGCCGATAATTAAAGAATCCAAGCCCAGAAGTCAGAGACCTTAAACTTCTGGTTTCAACAAGATCGAGACACCAGGCAGCAACTCACAACTGCACTGTCCTTCAGGCTCATACCTGGATTGGAAAATACTAATACCTTGCTGATTGTTGGCAGGCCCTTGACGGTCTGCACGATCTACGACGCCATCCCGGGGCTTCCAAATGGAATCAAGGCTGGGGTGGCGCTGTTTAACGATGTGATTTTGCGGGAGGCGATCCGCCATGGGCAGCCTGTGTTGGACCTGCGCCTGGTATGTACCGAGTTTTCAGATTATTCGGCTCAGTCGCCAATAGAACCGTCATCCCAGGGCGGAGCCAAGATAGCGGCCGCGATAGTTTCACAGGTTCATCGCAGTAGTCTGAGCACGTAGTGCCGAGTCACAGCGCCTCATTTTTTGGTAACAGGTAACTACGATGTTGGAGATGCAAATGACAAAAAATCAATCAACGAATTCGTCAACAAAGCTGAGCGAATCGGAAGCGATCGCCTATTGGGAGAAAAAGGATCGGGAGTTTCTAAATCAGTTGCGCGCCTCAGGCCTTACGGTCACGGAGACGGCGGCATCGGATGGAGGCGAACTAACAGCATCAATCCCGCAGGGCAAGCACACCAGAAAGCTGGCCAACGACAGCGGAGATCGAAGCAGCAGTGAAGAGAGTGGACTAGTTCCACCAAGGTAAGCGCGACGAAATCAACCGACTCAACGCACGCAAGGATCAGTTTGCGCGGCGACTGGCGGCATAGCAGCTAGCGACTCTGGACAGCGGGACTGTGCGTATTCATGCTGTCTTGAGTTGAATCACATCAGCACCCACACGCAACTTGTCGAGGTAGTCTGCCCATTTTTGCATCATTTCCCGACGTGCTGGGAGGTGTGAAGTACGGTTGTAAGCACGACCGTTTGCATCCTTCACGGCATGTGCCAACTGATGCTCAATCAGGTCCACTCGCTCGCCTAACACTTCGTCCATGATGGTCCGTGCCATCGCCCGGAAGCCGTGGGCGGTGTGTACTTCCTGCGCGTAACCCATGCCGCGCAATGCAGCATTGACGGTGTTTTCGCTCATGGGACGCTCGCCGGTCCGTAGGCTAGGAAAGACGTAGCGACCATGCCCGGTAACGGCTTGAAGGTTGCTCAGAATCTCTACCGCCTGGGTCGATAGTGGCACCAAGTGGTCACGCCTCATCTTCATCTTGCTGCCCGGTATGCGCCACTCAGCAGCGGCCAGGTCAAACTCTGCCCACTCAGCCGTTCGCAGTTCACCTGGTCGCACAAACACCAACGGCGACAACTTGAGTGCCGCTACGGTGTAGGTGTGCCCGGTGTAGGAAAATATGGAGCGCAGCAAGGCACCGGCCTGCTTTGGGTCGGTGATGGCGGCGAAGTGTCCCGCTTTTGGTTTGGCCAATGCGCCCTTGAGGTCCTGCGTAACGTCACGCTCTGCGCTGCCGGTAGCCACTGCGTAGCGGAACACCTGCCCACATATCTGCTTGACGCGCCGCGCGCTGTCCAGCGCCCCCCGGACCTCCATGTGGCGCAAGGCACCTAGCACGTCACGCGGTCCGATGGTTGAAATAGGCATGGCACCGATGAAGGGGAATACATCTTTTTCAAGCCAAGTTGTGACATTGCCGTGCGTGCTTTCCATGCGGTCGCCGACCGTCTTTGTCAGCCATTCGCGGGACACTGCTTCAAAGGTATTTGCCGCCGCTGCTGCTGTCGCTTGCCTCGCCTGCTTCTTGGCTTCGTTGGGGTCGAGGCCCTTTGCAAGCAGCTTGCGTGCCTTGTCGCGCCGTGCCCTGGCTTCAGCAAGGGATACGTCCGGGTAAACGCCGAACGCCAGCGTCTTGCGCTTTTCGGAGAATCGGTAATCCATACGCCAATATCTGCCACTTGTGTTTATCAGCAGATACATACCGCCACCATCCCGATACTTGTCTCCCGCAGGTTTACCGGTTGGTTTAGTGTTCTTCACGAAGGTGTCGGTCAGTGCCATCTTGCCTCCTTTGGCGGTATGTCATCGGGCGGTCTCTCTGGGATACCGCCATAAATACCGCCTTCTTTGGCGGTATGTCATGTTACTTCGTGAAGTGGCTTGAGGCAATAAAAAACCCGCTCTCCAGTGAAGAAGGCGAGTTTTGAAGGGTTATGAGACTATCTGACACGATCACTTGGTGCGCGGGACAGGAATCGAACCTGCACGCCCTGCGGCGTCTGGACCTAAACCAGGTGCGTCTACCAATTTCGCCACCCGCGCAAAAAACGAATTACTCCTCTGTCAAAGCATCGAAAGTATTCGTTTGGCGCGAGTTTAACCTGCGGCGTCAGGATGCTCTTAATTGGCCCTTGAGAAAGCGTTGACAATCGCTCATCCGAAGAAGCAACCCTGTTTAAGACCTCTGATCGATGGACCATTACGAGAACTTTCCGGTCGCCTCATGGCTGTGCCCGCCGCGCTTGCGGCCAGCGATTGCAGCGATCTACCGTTTTGCCCGCAACGCCGACGACATCGCCGACGAAGGCCAGGCTGAACCGCAACAGCGCCTGGCCGATCTGGCCGCGCTGCGCGCTGACCTGCGCGCCATCGCCAGCGGTCTACCGCACAGCGGGCGCTGGCCGCAGATCTTCGACGCGCTGCAGCCGATCCTGCGCCAGTTTGCCCTGCCCACCGCGCTGCTCGAACAACTGCTGGACGCCTTTGAGCAGGACGTGCGCTACAGCGACAGCGGTGAGCGCTACCCGGTGGATGCCGAACTGCTGGACTACTGCACACGTTCGGCCAATCCAGTGGGCCGACTGCTGCTGCACCTTTACGGTTTCCACGATGCGCATTCGCTCGCGCAAAGTGACCAGATCTGCAGCGCGCTGCAACTGATCAATTTCTGGCAGGACCTGGGGCCAGACATGCGCCGGGGCCGCTGCTACCCGAGCCTGCAGGCGATGCAGCAGCATGCCGTGCAAGAGCGTGATCTTCTGAGCGATCAACCATGCTTGGCGGCGGCGCGGATGGTGGCGATGTACGTCGATCAGGCCCGGCGAATGATGCACCAGGGCGCACCGCTGGCGCTGCGCATCCCCGGGCGCGCTGGCTGGGAGTTGCGCCTGGTGGTGCAAGGGGGCTTGCGCATTCTCGACAAGATTGAGTGCATCGGGTACCAGAGCTGGCACACGCGCGTGCGCTTGAATGCGCTCGATGCGCCGCTGATGCTGTGGCGCGCCTGGCGCATGGGTTGGTGACTGTCATCCCGGACCTGATCCGGGATCCATGCCCTGTGCCGCTGCCACGCCCTTAAACTAGCACCCTCCATGACGCCACAGGAATACGTTCAACAAAAGACCGCCGCTTCGGGCAGCAGTTTCTATTACGCGTTTCTTTTCCTGCCGGCGCAGCGGCGCGCGGCCATCACCGCGTTCTATGCGTTCTGCCGCGAAATCGATGACGTGGTCGATGACGCCGTGGACCCCGGCGTGGCAGCGTCCAAGCTGGCCTGGTGGCAGGCCGAGGTGGCACAGGCCTTTGCCGGCAAACCCAGCCACCCGGTGCTGCTGGCGCTGATGCCGATCGCCGCCGACTACCGGATCGAACAAGCGCATCTGCAATCGGTGATCGAAGGTTGCCAGATGGACCTGAACCAGACGCGCTATCTGGACTATTTCGCCCTGCAGCGTTACTGCCATCTGGTCGCCGGCGTGGTGGGCGAAGTGGCGGCCAATATCTTTGGCCAGACGCAAACCCGCACCACCGAGTACGCGCACAAGCTCGGTCTCGCGCTGCAGCTCACCAACATCATCCGCGACGTCGGCGAAGACGCGCGCCGCAATCGCATCTACCTGCCGCTCGACGAACTGGCACGTTTCGGCGTGAGTGAAGAAGACATCCTCTTCGGGCGCGAGAATGAGCCGTTCCGCCAGCTCATGGCATTCCAGGCAGAGCGCGCCGAAGGCTATTACCGTAGCGCCCTGGAAGCG
>CAITXW010000158.1 GCA_903896425.1 uncultured beta proteobacterium
CACCGGGCATCTTGCCGTGTTCCTGCAGATAGGCCTGCATCATTTGCGACTCGCGCGAGGTGTACATGGCGGCTTCTTCGAAGATGAAGGCAACGGCGTCGCCACCGCGCTCGATTTGCTCGGTCAGACCCTGGCGCAGGTTCTCCACGCCCTTGATCATGAGCACGTTCTTTTCGGTGTCGAGCAGTTGGAACACCCCCGCCTCGGTGCTGATGCCGGCCACCACCGTTGCGCTGAATTCGAGCCAGGACTCGGGCGGCAATAGCGCGTCAGAAATTTTCGGCGCGAGATTGCACTTGAAGCAGCGTGCCGCTTCAAGACGTGCGCTGGCATCGTCAAAACCTTTTTCCACTTCGTCCCAGCCCGTGCGCTGTTCGGCTTTGAGCATGATCGGGTGGAACTTGCGCTGCTGGTTGAACAACGGATCCTGGCCCAGGTATGGGTCGCTCTGCCAACCGTCGGTCAGCAGCGTTTCTTCGATGTTGCCGTCGCCGCCGAGTTGCTTGTCGATCGCGGCGGCAGCAACGCGGCCCTGCGCAATCGATTCGATCAGCGTTGACGGCCCCAGCACGCAGTCGCCACCGGCATAGACTGCCGGCCGGCTTGAGAGCATGGAGTCGGCGCGCACCGTGATGCGGCCCTTGGCGTCGGTTTGCACGCCGAAACCTTCAAAGCGCCGTGGGTGTTGTCCGACAGCGGCCACCACCAGATCAACGCCTTCGCAAACTTCTTCGCCGGTATCGATTGGGCGGCGGCGCTTGGATGCATCGGGCTCGCCCAGCGCCATGCGGGCGTAGGTGATGGTCAAGCGGTGCCCATTGGTGCCGGCTTCGATTCGCTTGGGCGCGAGCAGGTAGCGCATGCTGACGCCTTCTTCAACGCAGCCCTCAAACTCTTCCAGCCGCGCCGGCATTTCTTCGCGCGTGCGGCGGTACACCATGTCCACCGCGGCGCCGAAGCGCCGTGACGAGCGTGCGTTGTCGGTGGCGACGTTGCCGCCGCCGATGACCACCACCTTGGCCCCCGTCTGGATGCCGCCGGGCGTGTTGACCAGGCCCATGGTTGCCGCTTTGAGGTAGCTCGGGCTGTCGACCACGCCGGGCAGGTCGTCGCCGGGAATGCCCAAGCGGTCGCCACCCTGCGCGCCGATGCCGATGAAGAGTGCTTCAAAGCCTTGTGCGAACAGCGTGTCGGCGTTCTCGACGGGTGTGTTGAAGCTAAACCTGACGCCGAGTTTTTCAACCTCGGAGACTTCCGTTTCGATCACCTGTGTCGGCACGCGGTACGAGGGAATGCCGTAGCGCGCCATGCCGCCGGCAGCGGGTTGTGCGTCGAACACCGTAACCGCGTGGCCCTTCTTCGCCAGGTAATAGGCAACGGTCAGGCCGGCCGGGCCGGCACCAATGACGGCCGCCTTGTGGCCGCTGGCGGGCAACTGCTTCGAGTTCTGGCGCCAGAGTCCGGTATCGTTATCGGCGGAGATGCGTTTGAGGGATCGGATTGAGAGCGGGTCATCCAGCTGGCCGCGCCGGCAAGCCGATTCGCACATGGCAAAACAGGCGCGTCCGACGATGCCGGGGAAGGGCAGTTTCTCTCGTACCACGGCAATCGCTTCGCCGTACTTGCCCTGTGCGGCAAGCTGCACATAACGCGGCACGTCGATGCCAGCCGGGCAGGCCGATTTGCACGGCACCATGCTCTCTTCGCGGCGCGCCGGGTCCAGCGTGCGATCGGTCAGGGCGCCGGTCGGACACACGGTGACGCAGGCCTGGCAGAACTTGCAGCCCGACTCGATCAGCGTGGCGGCGATGGTGCCGACATAGCGCCGCACACCTTGCGCGGTTTCGACCTCTTTGACTTCGAGGCAGCCGACGCCGCGCACATCGTTGCAGGCCACCAGGCAACGCCGGCAATCGATGCACAGGTTGTAGTCGCGATCAAAAAATGGCTCGTTCGTGATGACCGGCAGTTTGGCTGGCTTGTAGGGCGGCGTGGTGTTGGCGATGCCAACGTAATCGGAAACCTTGCGCAACTCGCAACTGGAGAAGATGGAACAGCAGCGCGTCTCGGGCGGGTTGCCGTAGGAGCACTGGCTGCGCGAGCAGCCCTCGCGTTGCGGGCAGACCAGGCAGACGTGCGGGTGCGGCCCCAGGATTTTGGCCAGATGGTCTTGCCGTGCTTTCTGGATTGGCGCTGTGTTGGTGCGCACCACCAGGCCGGCGCTG
>CAITXW010000159.1 GCA_903896425.1 uncultured beta proteobacterium
CCAGCGCTCCAGCAAGAAGCGCCCGCCCAGGCTGGCCACCGCTGCGCTTTGCAGCGCCTCGCTGTCGGTCATGGGTGGCAGCAGACCGGCAAAGCGCTGCGCCAGCATCGACTTGCCCGATCCTGGCGGCCCGCTCATGAGCAGGCTGTGGCCTCCAGCCGCAGCAATCTCCAGCACACGCTTGGGGCCGAGTTGGCCTTTGACGTCGGCCATATCCGGATAGGGTGCGGCCGTGGTCTGCGCTCTGGCACGCAGGCGTGACCAACCCGGCGCCGGTTCGGGCGCTGGCGCATCGGCAACTTCGGGCAGGAATTGCCGAACCACATCGAGCAGATGGCAGGCACGGTAAACATGGGCGTCGCTCACCAATGCCGCTTCTTCGGCGCTGCCAGGCGGCAGCACAAGCCGAGGCTGGACGCCGCCCGCGTGCAGGGCCAGGCTCATGGCCAGTGCGCCGCGCACGGCACGCAGTTCACCTGAGAGCGATAGTTCACCGGCAAACTCGTAGCCGCTCAGCCGGGCCGCGTCAATCTGACCACTGGCACCCAGAATGCCCAGCGCGATCGGCAGATCAAAACGGCCGGAATCCTTGGGCAAATCGGCCGGCGCCAGGTTGACCGTGATGCGTTTGTTGTGCGGAAATTCGAGGCCAGCGTTCTGGATCGCCGAGCGCACGCGCTCCCGCGCTTCTTTGACTTCGACATCGGCCAGACCGACCAGCGTGAAGCTCGGCAGGCCATTGGCCAGATGCACTTCCACCGTGACGGCTGCTGCCTCCAGGCCGAGCAGGGCACGGCTTTGCACCAGGGACAAACTCATGAGGATTCCTCTCCAAAATAGTGCGCGTTGAATTCTTGCGCGCCCGTTAGTTCGCACCATCACAGTGCCATCTGTTTTCTTGTACAGGGTGCTTAACGCCGGTCGAAAGTTTTGGTGCACACAGTGACAAACGGTAATTTCGAAGGGTCTGGCACGGTCTGTGCGTATGGCTTTACGCACAACTTTTGATTACGCCCCGTTGCAACCAACCCAGGAGAACGCATGAAACTCATCACAGCGATCATCAAACCCTTCAAGCTCGACGAGGTGCGCGAAGCGCTCTCGTCGATCGGCGTGCAGGGCATCACCGTTACCGAAGTCAAAGGCTTCGGACGCCAGAAAGGCCACACCGAGTTGTACCGCGGCGCGGAATACGTCGTTGACTTTCTGCCCAAGGTGAAAGTCGAAGCCGCAATCGCCGACGAACTGGTGGATCGCGTCATCGAAGCCATCGAAGGCGCAGCCCGCACCGGCAAGATCGGTGACGGCAAGATCTTTGTCTATAACCTTGAGCAAGTCGTTCGCATCCGCACCGGCGAGACCGGCAAAGAAGCGCTGTAACGCCCTCGCACAACCGACACGAGAACACCATTATGAAAAAACTACTTGCCTCTCTCACCCTGGGCTTGAGCCTGCTTTTCGGCGGCAGTGCCGCGATAGCACAAGCGCCCGCCGCTGCACCCGCCGCAACCGCGTCGGAAGCCGCCGCACCGGCTGCAGCAGCACCCGCAGCAGCAGCCGCATCAGCCCCCGCTGCAGCCGCCTCGGCCGCACCAGCTCCGGTGCCGAACAAGGGTGACGTCGCCTGGATGATCGTCGCCACTGCCTTCGTCATCATGATGTCCATCCCCGGCCTGGCGCTGTTCTACGGCGGCCTGGTGCGCAGCAAGAACATGCTGTCGGTGCTGATGCAGGTGTTCGTCACCTTCTCGCTGATCGTCGTGCTGTGGTGCCTGTATGGTTACAGCCTGGCCTTCACCGAGGGCAATCAGTTCATCGGCGGGTTTGACCGACTCTTCATGAAGGGCTTGTTCGATGCGGCCAAGGGTGAGTTCGCCATGGCGGCCACCTTCAGCAAGGGCGTCGTGATTCCAGAACTGCTGTTCATGGCATTCCAGGCCACCTTTGCCGCCATCACCTGCTGCCTGATCATCGGCGCCTTTGCCGAACGCATCAAGTTCTCCGCCATGCTGGCGTTCATGGTTCTGTGGTTCACCTTCAGCTACACGCCGATGGCCCACATGGTCTGGTTCTGGATGGGCCCGGACGCCTACACCGGCAAGGAAGTGGTTGACGCGATGAACGCCAAGGCCGGTCTGATCTGGCAGTGGGGCGCGCTCGACTTCGCCGGCGGCACCGTGGTGCACATCAACGCCGCTGTGGCGGGCCTGGTCGGCGCCTTCATGCTCGGCAAGCGCACCGGTTACGCCAAGGAATCGATGGCCCCGCACAGCCTGACGCTGACCATGGTCGGTGCCTCCTTGCTGTGGGTTGGCTGGTTCGGCTTCAACGCCGGCTCGGCCCTGGAAGCCAACGGCACCGCCGTGCTGGCCTTCATGAACACCTTCTCGGCCACCGCCGCTGCGGTGCTGGCCTGGTGCCTGGGTGAAAGCCTGATGCGTGGCAAGGCTTCGATGCTCGGTGCTGCTTCTGGCGCCGTAGCCGGTCTGGTGGCGATCACCCCGGCCTGCGGCAACGTCGGCCTGATGGGCGCCATCGTGATCGGTTTCGTTGCTGGTTTTGCCTGCCTCTGGGGTGTCAACGGTCTCAAGAAGATGCTCGGCGCGGATGACTCGCTCGACGTATTCGGTGTGCACGGTGTCGGCGGTATCGTCGGCGCGCTGCTGACCGGTGTTTTCAACAGCCAGGCCCTTGGTGGTCCCGGCCTGGTAGGTGACTGGGTTACGGCTGCTGTCTCGTCGGTGCCGGTTGCAGACCAAGCCTGGATCCAGCTCAAAGCGGTACTGCTAACCATCGTCTGGTCGGGTGTTGTTTCCCTGATCGCCTACAAGCTGGTTGACATGACCATCGGTCTGCGCGTCAGCGAAGAGGAAGAACGCGAAGGCCTCGACATCTCCTCGCACGGCGAAACCGCTTACAGCCGCTAAAAAGAAAGAACAAACGTCTCTGAATGTCTCCGAGGATTTATCCCCCCGCGCCGCAAGGCCCGGGGGGCTTTTTTTGCTCGTAACAAAATCGAACCGATGGCACGCCGCGCATACATATTCGCTCAATCGCGGTGTAGGCTACTCTACAAACCGATCAAGATCGATGCACTGAAAGCCGCTATCCGCGACGCAATGCAAACCGGCAGTGAATTGAACTGCGACCTGAGCGCAGCATGAATCGGGTTGGATTCCTGCCGCTTTCTCGCGCAAGCCAACCGTCTGCCCGTCCTGGCCTTACTTTGCGGTTGGAAGCACGATCCCCCCGTCCACTGCACCCAGACGATTGGCTGAACTCAACGACCTTCCGCTTGGCGGTGGCAGCGTGCTCAAAAAACCAGATTGGGAGGGCGCTTGCGGTACCGAGTCAGCAGAAGGCTTGGTCACTGCGGCGGATTGGGAACTGGTTGGCGCCGATGCGGCGGATTGGGAACTGGTTGGCGCCGGTGCTGCCGACTGTTGAGGTTTGTAGATGACGATGCCGGGCGCAGTGCCATTGATGATGCCGAGCCGCCTTTCTTGCAGTGACTGAGATGGCTCCTGCGCAGAAACGATGGACTGGCTCGCTAACATCACTGCGAACAAGCACAGCGATTGAAGCGTTCTATAAGTGTGAAATGACATATGAAAAATTCCTTCAGCCAGACAAAGAGTCTTGCAAGCTTGTGTGATGCAGTGGTTTGATTTTAGACCTCAAGCGTGGCTTTCCCCTGGTTTGGAGAAGGCGGATCGCGAACTGCCACACCAGCCATCAGTCTAAAGACCCAAAGACTGCCATGTGCAGAAATACCAAGTCCGGCAAACGTACACTCAGACCATGTCCTGGCACGCCAAACTGCAACTCGATTACCGGCTGGAGGCCCAGCGCACGGTGGCGCGGCATGAACATGACGGGCCTTTGCGCATCCTGCAAAGCCTGTACCCCGAAGGCGATGCCATCTGCCACAACGTGCTGGTGCATCCGCCCGGCGGCCTGGTCGGCGGCGACACGCTCGATCTGCGCGTGTCGGTGGACACGGGCGCGCACGGCCTGATCACGACACCCGGCGCCACGCGCTTCTACCGCTCGGATGGCGAGGTGGCTGTACAGCGCAGCGCCATCACGCTGGCAGCGGGCGCACGACTTGAGTGGCTACCGCTGGAAGCCATCGCCTACAGCGACTGCCGCGCTGAAAATCACCTGACGCTGCAACTCGCACCGGATGCTGAAATGATTGGCTGGGACGTCACGGCGCTTGGCTTGCCGCACGCCAACCTGCCGTTTGCGCGCGGCAGCTTTCTGCAACACATCGAAGTACCCGGCGTCTGGCTGGAGCATGGCCTGATCCGCGCCGACGACGCGCGCCTGATGGACGGCGCACTCGGTCTGGCCGGCCAGCGCTGCATGGCCTCGTTGTTTTTTGTTGCCGGCAGCGCGCTCACCCGCGAGCGACGACAAGCTGCGCTGGACGCAGCGCGCGACGTCATCGCAGCGCACCCGCTGCGCGATCTGGCGGGCGTCACCAGCCCGTGCCCGCAAGTCGTGGTGGTTCGGGTGCTCGCGCCGGTAGTGGAGCCGGCGATGGATTTGTTGCGCCAACTCTGGGCCACCTGGCGCGCGCACTTCTGGCAGCTGACGGCGCCACCTCCACGCATCTGGTCAACATAGCCCGTATGCAGCGCAATATGCGTTTGACGGCAGCGTTTGGCCCCGTATTACGCCTTCGGCTCCATACGGGCTACGACGAAATGCACCGGCTCGTAGCCGTATGCAGCGCAGCGCAATACGGGGTTAGCGCACGTGCGTCAAATCGCGACCAGTTCCCGCACACCATCAATTTCCATGTTCACACCGAGACCGCGCGCCAGCACGGCGCCGCGCTCCATCACAACGTAGTTGTCGGCCAGATCACGGGCAAAGTCGTAGTACTGCTCAACCAGCACGATCGCCATGTCGCCACGGTCGGCCAGCATGCGGATGACGCGCCCGATGTCCTTGATGATGCTGGGCTGGATGCCTTCGGTTGGCTCATCCAGCAGCAGAAGGCGCGGCCCTGCCGCCAGCGCGCGCGCAATCGCCAGCTGCTGCTGCTGCCCGCCGGAGAGGTCGCCGCCCCGGCGCTGCAGCATCTGCTTCAAGACCGGAAACAACTCAAACAACTCTGCCGGAATCGGCGTGCCGGCTTTCTTGTAGGCCAGCCCCATCGCCAGGTTTTCTTCAACCGTGAGCCGGGCAAAAATCTCGCGCCCCTGCGGCACAAAGCCGATGCCGGCACGCGCGCGCTCATAAGGCGTGGCGCTCTGGATTGCCTTGCCATCCAACTCAATGCTGCCGCTCTTGATCGGCACCAGGCCCATCAGGCTTTTCAGCAGCGTGGTCTTGCCAACACCGTTGCGCCCGAGGATCACGCTGACCTTGCCCGGTGTGGCGCTCAAACTCACGTCGCGCAGGATGTGCGAGCCGCCGTAATACTGGTTGATGTTCTTGACGCTCAGCATGCTCATCTTCCCAGGTA
>CAITXW010000160.1 GCA_903896425.1 uncultured beta proteobacterium
GATGTCCTTGAAATTCTGTGTGGCGGCACGAAACACGATGCGCCCGATGCGGCCAAAGCCGTTGATACCAATCTTGATCGTCATGATTTCTCCAATGTTAAAACTCAAAAACAAAATCTTGTCATTGCGGGCTTGACCCGCAATCCATCCCCTCAGGACTTGCGCAAAACCTTTTCCACCGTGTCGGCCACGTTTTCGGGCGTGAAGCCAAACAGCTTGAACAGCACCGGCGCCGGTGCTGATTCGCCGTAGCTGTCGATGCCGACGACGGCCGCACAGCCGTACTTCCACCAGCCGTCCGAGACACCCATCTCGACCGCGATGCGCGGCACACCAGCCGGCAGCACGGCGCTCTTATAGGCCGCGCTTTGCTGGTCGAAGGTGGTCGTGCTGGGCATGGAGACCACACGCACGGCTATTTTGCGTTTGGCCAGCAGCTCTTGCGCCTGTAGCGCCAGTTGCACTTCGGAGCCGGTGGCGATGATGAGAGCCTGCGTTTTTTTCTTCAGGCCCACTTCGCTCGGCTCGGCCAGCACGTAGGCGCCCTTGCTGATGTCGCCCAGGCTGGCTTTCGGTGCGTAGTGGATGTTCTGGCGCGACAGCAACAGAGCCGTTGGCTTGCGTTTGTTTTGCAGCGCCACGCTCCAGGCGATGGCGGTCTCGGCCGTGTCACCGGGACGCCAGACGTCCAGATTCGGAATCAGACGCAGCGAGGCCGCGTGTTCGATCGACTGGTGCGTCGGGCCGTCTTCACCCAGGCCGATTGAGTCGTGCGTGAAGACGTGCACTACGCGCAGCTTCATCAGCGCGGCCATGCGGATGGCGTTGCGGCTGTAGTCGCTGAAGGTCAGGAAGGTGCCGCCGTAGGGCACAAAGCCACCGTGCAGCGCAACGCCGTTCATGATGGCGGCCATGCCGAACTCGCGCACGCCGTAGTTGATGTGGCGCCCGCCGTTCGATTGGCCGGTGAAGTCAAAGCGCAGATTCGGCGTGCACTTGGTATTGGTCAGATTGGAGCCGGTCAGGTCGGCCGAGCCGCCCAACATTTCCGGCAGCGCGGCGGTGAAGGCTTCAAGCGCGAGTTGCGAGGCCTTGCGCGAAGCCACGGTGTCGCCCTTGCTGTGCGCCGCCACGGCGGTGTCGACGGCGACCTGGTTGAAGTTCTTGGGCAGATCGCCCTTCATGCGGCGCAGCAGTTCTTTTGCCAGGTCCGGGTAAGCCGTTTTGTAGGTGGCTAGCTTGCCGTCCCAGGCTTTTTCGGCCGCAGCGCCGGCGGTCTTGGCGTCCCAGGCGGCGTAGATTTCTTTTGGAATCACAAACGGCGCGTGCGGCCAGCCCAGCGCTTCGCGGCTGAGCTTGATTTCTTCAGCGCCGAGTGGCTCGCCGTGCGCCTTGGCGGTGTTGGCGCGGTTCGGGCTGCCTTTGCCGATGGCGGTCTTGCAGATGATCAGCGTGGGCATGTCGCTGGACTGTTTGGCTTGCGCGATGGTTTTCGCCACCAGAGCGGCGTCGTGGCCGTCGATCGGTCCCAGCACGTTCCATCCGTAGGCAACAAAGCGCAGCGCGGTGTTGTCGATGAACCAGGGCGCTACCGGGCCGTCGATCGAGATGCCGTTGTCGTCATACAGAGCAATCAGTTTGCTCAGTTTCCAGGCGCCGGCCAGGGCCGCTGCTTCGTGGCTGATGCCTTCCATCAGGCAGCCGTCGCCCATGAAGGCAAAGGTGTGGTGATCAACCACGGTGTGGCCGTCACGGTTGAATTCCTTGGCCAGCAGCTTTTCCGACAGCGCCATGCCCACCGCGTTGGCAATGCCTTGTCCAAGAGGGCCGGTGGTGGTTTCCACGCCCGGCGTGACACCGACTTCAGGGTGGCCGGCGGTCTTGCTGTGGAGCTGGCGGAACTTCTTGAGTTCGCCGATCGGCAGCTTGTAGCCGGTGAGGTGCAGCACGGCGTACAGCAGCATGGAGGCGTGGCCGTTCGAGAGCACGAAGCGGTCGCGGTCGAACCACTGCGGATTGCCTGGGTTGTGTTTGAGCTGTCCCCACAGGCCAACGGCCATGTCGGCCATGCCCATGGGCGCGCCGGGGTGGCCCGAGTTGGCAGCTTGCACGGCGTCCATCGCCAGCGCGCGAATCGCGTTGGCCATGTCGGCGCGGCTTGCGCTGCGGGTTTGTTCTGCTTGTTGTGTTTCAGCCATGGGTGCCAACTCCGCGTGTTCTGGGGGTAAGGGTAAACACCGCATTTTACCGGCGCCAAGCGCCGAGTCAGCCAGCTCTTGGGCTATGCTCGCACTTTTCGCCCCTGTTTAACCGAGACCACTGTCATGAGCCTGCTGTTTTCCCCCCTGACCCTTCCCTCGCCGCGCGGCGGGCTGACGCTGCCCAACCGCATCGTGGTGGCGCCGATGTGCCAGTACCAGGCGCTGGACGGCGCCACCAGTGACTGGCATTTGATGCACTGGGGCAATCTGTTCAACAGCGGCGCAGCCCTGTTCACGATTGAGGCCACCGCCGTGCTGCCCGAAGGTCGCATCTCGCCCGGCTGCCTGGGTCTGTGGGACGAGCGCACCACGCGCGCCATGGGCGAGACCTTGCAGCGCGCGCGCAAGCTGGCACCGGCGCTGGCGGTCTGCGTGCAACTGGCGCACGCCGGGCGCAAGGCATCGAGTGCCCTGCCCTGGGAGGGCGCGCAACTGCTCACGCCCGCGCAAGGCGGCTGGGAGACCTTTGCGCCCTCGGCCAATGCCTATCTGCCCAGTGAAACGCCGCCGACGGCCATGACGCTGGAAAAGCTGGCGCAGGTGCGCGATGCCTTCGTGGCCGCAGCGCAGCGCGCGCACAGCATCGGTGTGGACGCGATTGAAATCCACAGCGCCCACGGCTATCTGCTGCACGAGTTCCTGTCGCCGCTGGCCAATACGCGCACTGACGAATACGGTGGCAGATTTGAGAACCGCATCCGCTTTCCGCTGGAAGTTTTCGCCGCCATGCGCAAGGCCTATGACGGCGTGCTGGGCTTGCGCATCTCGGCCTCGGATTGGGTTGAGGGCGGTTGGGATGTGACGCAGAGCACCGAGTTTGCCAAGCGTTTGAAGGCGCTGGGCTGCGACTTCATCCATGTCTCATCGGGCGGTGTCTCGCCAGCGCAAAAAATTGCCATCGGGCCCGGCTACCAAGTGCCATTTGCGCGCCAGATTCGCCAGGCCAGCGGCATGCTGACCACGGCGGTGGGGCTGATCACCGAGGCGCAACAGGCCGAAGCGATTTTGCAGGCTGGGCACGCCGACCTGATCGCACTGGCGCGGGCCTTTTTGTACCAGCCGCGCTGGGGCTGGCAGGCAGCTGCCGCGCTCGGCGGCACGGTCGATGCCAATCCGATTTACTGGCGCTGTCTGCCGCGCGAGGCGCAGGCAGCGTTTGGCAAGGTCGCCGTAGGAATGCGTTGAATGGCCCCCACGCTTGTCACTGCGTGTACTGCGCTGCCCCCCGAGGGGGCTGTTTCCCCTTGGGGCGGCCCGGCGGGGAAACTGTCCCAGCACAATCCGCGCTTCGGTTCCCATGTCTGACGTGAAGGTGCCTGCAATGCTGCTGGCCGCCGGGCGCGGCGAGCGCATGCGGCCGTTGACAGACACCACGCCAAAACCCTTGTTGCAGGTGCACGGCCAGCCGTTGATGGGCTGGCTGCTGCGAGCGTTGGCGCAAGGCGGCGTGAGACGGGCCGTGATCAACACGGCTTGGCTGGGCGAGCAAATTGAAGCGGCGTTTGGAGCGGCTTTTTCGTCCTTGTCCTTGCCAATTGGCTATTCGCATGAAGGGCGCGATTTTGGTGGCGCGCTGGAAACTGCTGGCGGTATCGCGAGGGCTTTGCCGCTGCTGTGTCCGCCGGATGCGCCGGGAAAAAACACCGATATTTTCTGGCTGCTGGCGGGCGACGTGTTTGTGCCCGATTTTGTTTTCAGCGCGGCCGCTGTGGCGCGCTTTGCTGCCAGCGACAAGCTGGCCCATCTGTGGCTGGTGCCCAATCCGGCGCACAACCCGCGTGGTGATTTCGGTTTGGCGACGTCTGAGTCGCAGCATGGCATCGGTCTGGCACTGAACCTGCCGGCGGGTGACCCACAGCCGCGCTACACCTATTCCACCATCGGCCTGTACCGCAAGGCCTTGTTCGAGGCGCCCTGGTGCGAGATCCCGTCTGGCAACCCGCAAGGCGTTAAAGCCCCACTGGCACCGCTGTTGCGCAAGGCAATGGACAATGGTCGGGTATCGGCTGAGCTCTACACAGCAGACTGGACCGATGTTGGCACGCCGGAGCGACTGGCGCAACTCAATACCTGACATAACTGGACACCGTATGACAGCAATCGCCACCGCCGTTTATGCGCAACGCCGCGCCCGACTGGCCGCCCTGCTTGGGCCCAAGGGCGTTGCCATCATCCCGACCGCGCCCGAGCAGCAGCGCAACCGTGATTCGGATTTTTTGTACCGGCCTGACAGCTACTTTTATTACCTGACCGGGTTTAGCGAACCCCAAGCCTGGCTGGTGATCACGGGTGACGGCAAGAGCACGCTGTTTTGTCAGCCCAAAGATATGGAGCGCGAAATCTGGGACGGTTTCCGTCTGGGTCCGGTCGCAGCGCCGGCGCAAATGAGCGTCGACGCGGCGTACTCGGTTGCTGAACTTGATGCGCAACTGCCGGCCCTGCTCGACGGCCGTGACGTCGTCTGGTACCCGTTTGCCACGCACAAGGCGTTGGAAACGCGCATCGATGGCTGGCTTGGCAGCTTGCGTGCCCGCGTGCGCTATGGCGCGCTGTGCCCTGAGCAGCAGCGCGACCTGTGCGGCGTGCTTGACGAGATGCGTTTGTTCAAGGACGCACATGAACAGGCCACCATGCGCCGCGCCGCGCAAATCAGTGCCGACGCCCATGTCCGCGCCATGCAGACGAGTGCGCGCATGCTGCGCGCGGGCCAGCCGGTGCGCGAATACCATCTGGATGCTGAACTGCTGCACGAGTTCCGTCGCCACGGCTCGCAGTGCCCGGCCTATGGCTCGATCGTGGCCGGTGGCGCCAATGCCTGCGTGTTGCATTACCGGGCTGATGCGGGCGAGATCCGCAGTGGCGAGCTGGTGCTGATCGACGCCGGCTGCGAGCTCGACGGCTACGCCAGCGACATCACACGCACCTTTCCGGCCAACGGAAAGTTCAGCGCACCGCAGCGCGCCTTGTACGAGCTGGTGCTGGCCTCGCAGGAAGCTGCCATTGCCGCCACCCGCGCTGGCGCACGCTTCACCGAACCGCACGAAGCCACCGTCAAGGTGCTGGCGCAGGGCATGCTCGATCTGGGTCTGCTCGACGCGAACAAGGTCGGCACGCTGCAAGACGTGATCGAGAAACGCGCCTACTTCCCGTTTTACATGCACCGCACCGGTCATTGGCTGGGCATGGACGTGCACGACTGCGGCAGCTACATCGAGCCGTCGGAAGTCGGCTCGTTCAGCGAGCGCAAAGACCCGCTCAGCGGTGAGACCATCAAGGACCGCCCAGCGCGCATCCTGCAAAGCGGCATGGTGCTGACGATCGAGCCCGGCATCTACGTGCGCCCCGCGCAGGGCGTGCCGGAACAGTTTCATAACATCGGCATCCGCATCGAAGACGATGCCATCGTGACCGACGCCGGTTGCGAACTGATCAGCCGGGGTGTGCCGGTGGCGGTGGACGAGATTGAGGCGCTGATGCGGGGGTGAGCGCTTATCTTCAATCTGCCAGCGCCTGGGTTGAGGCTAAGCTAAATCAACGTAACACATTGATTTATATTGATTCACCTGTCAAAATTAGATTATTAATTTTGAACGGTGAATGAACTACTTACCTATCTCTGATAACGCGGCACGTCAAATCATTGACGCCTCCACCGTCTGGGCCGAATACCTCAAGGCCCTTGCCTCGGCACAGCCCTACGCTGGCGGCATGTACTGGAAGAAGGAGGGGGGCTACGAGTACTTGGTTAAAACGTATGCCCGAAGCCGGCAAGAGCGCATGGGCGCGCGCTCAACTCATACCGAGAAGATATACGAAGAATTTCACAAGAACAAGGTCACAAGAGGCGAGCGACTGGGATCGCTCAATGCCGCGTTGAATGAGACCCAGCGGCAAAACAAGGCGCTTAAAGCAGGCCGAACCCCTGAGATTGTGGTTGCACTATTGAACGCTGTGCGCGAGGCCGGTCTGGAGGAGCACTTTATTGTGGTCGGGACACACGCTTTGTACGCCTACGAAACGGCGGCGGGCGTGCGTATTATTCCGGGTGCCCTGGCGACCCAGGACGTAGACCTGCTCTGGGATGCACGCAAAAGACTTCAGTTTGTGGTTGACCTGCAGAGAGATGCGGGCTCTGTGCTGACCGTATTGAAGCGAGCCGATTCCAGCTTTCGTCGAAAGGGTGAGGAGGGCCAGAACGAAAGTGCGGTTAACGACAAAGGATTTGAAGTGGACTTCATGCGACGCGAAGTCAAAGACGGGGACCCCCATCCTTTCCGGTTCTCCGCGGATGAAGATGACCTTTGGCCAGTGCGGGCACAACGTGCCTCCTTGCTGGCACAGTCACCCTTATTCGTGCATCCCGTGATTTCTGCGACGGGCAGGATGGCGACCATGCGAACGGTGGACCCTCAAACGTTTGTGGAGTTCAAGCAATGGATGGCAGAGCACGCGCAAAACCGTGAGCCGATCAAGCGTCGCCGTGACCTGTACCAGGCGAAGATTGTGCAAGAGCTGATGGACAAAGGCTTGCTGGCCTCCCGCGCCAGTACGGGGCTTCAAACGTTTCCTGGGCCGCAAGCGTAGCCAACGCCTGTGCAAGCTCGGTTTGGCTAAGCGGGTAATTGGAATCTGACCCCAATTACCCAGAGATTGAGGCAGTGATGCGGGGGTGAGTCGCATCCTTTGCGCAAGACGAAAAAAAGCCCGCTTGAGCGGGCTCCTTTCGCTTCTTTAAATAGCTAGTCGGGTTCTAACGCCACCCCCCGATTACCATTAGACCTTCGGCAGGAACTTGGCAATATTTGTACCAGTGCCAGTCACAGCCCAAGTCATGCCAGAGGCAGAGCAAGTACCTGTGTAGACGATTGTATCGGTCGCAGCGATCGCTGTACCAATGGCTTTCAGCAAGATTGTGACAATGCCAGTAGTTGCCGTTCCAGTGACCGTCACAGACGTTACATAGGGCGAAGTAATATCGGTAGCCACCGGAAGATTCAAAGTAGCATTGGTGGTTGTAGTCGCCAAAGTTTGTTCACTGCATGCAAGGGCTACTGCAGTGCGCGCTGGTGCAGAAACGCTGGTAACTTCCGATACCTTCGCCTTAACCGTGTAATCCTGATAAGCCGGCAAAGCCACAGCAGCCAAAATACCAATGATCGCAACGACGATCATCAATTCGATCAGGGTGAAACCCTTTTGCAGAGAACGCTTCATGAAAAACTCCTAAGGTAAAAAAATAACAACGTAACCAAACCGGTACGATTCAGTACAGCAGCTTCCGTGCCAGCCGCTTTAGCCCTGAAATACGGGGTTTATTTGCAGAAATTTGGCAAAATCAACAAAACAATTCAAAAATTCTGCCAATTTCCGGTACGACCGGTGACATTTTTGTCAGCGTCGAGCGCTGCTTACTTGATGCAGACCGAGCGAACCATCTTGATATCGGTCAGGCCCATCATGATTTTTTCCAGGCCGTCCATCTTCAGTGTGCGCATGCCGCCTTCTACCGCTGCGGCAAAGATCTGGGCGACGCGGGCGCGTTCCTGAATCAGCTTCTTGATGTCGTCGGTGGCAATCAGCAGCTCGTGCAGGCCGATGCGGCCCTTGTAGCCGGTCAGGCTGCACTTGTCACAGCCGACATGGCGGTAAAAGCGGATCTGGCCGTCCTGCCCGTAACTCTTGCGCCAGCCCTCAATCAGCTTCTTGGTTTCGCCTTCGTAGTCCGCCACCCAGGCGCTGGAGTGGCGCAACTCGTCGGCGTATTCGGCGGCAAACAGGCTGAGTTCGTTCGCGTCGGGCACATAGGATTCCTTGCAGTCGCACAGTTTCTTGGCCAGGCGCTGCGCCAGGATGCCCAAGAGCGCATCAGCAAAGTTGAAGGGGTCCATGCCCATGTCGAGCAGGCGCGTGATGGATTCGGGCGCCGAGTTGGTGTGCAGGGTCGAGAAAACCAGGTGGCCGGTGAGCGAGGCCTCGATGCCCATCGCGACGGTTTCCTTGTCGCGCGACTCGCCGACCATGATGATGTCGGGGTCGGCGCGCAGGAAGGCGCGCATGACCAGCGCGA
>CAITXW010000161.1 GCA_903896425.1 uncultured beta proteobacterium
ACCCTGGTGGCCGAGACGGGCGGTGCGGTGCACCTGCAGGAACGGATTGACCGCGCCGTGACGATTCTGCACCGGGACGCGCCGGCAACGTCGACGCGCTTCGTTTTGCAACTGCAGGAGCGCGGCCTGCCGATGACGCGCGTCGAGATTGATCGCATGGAATGGGTCGTCCAGCACACTATACCGACACCGCCGGCCTTGCGTCTGCCGGCGCAGCAGGTGTCCCCTGGCCAGAAGGCCGCGCCAGTGGCAAAAGCGACAGAGGATGGCAAGTCCCAGTCCTCGAGCGGCAAGGCACCGGGATTCAGCGCTGAATGGGGTCCGAGCTACAACCAGACCCTCGGTGGACCCGATGCCTTCTTCCTCTATCAGTTGGGGGTGCAGAGCAAGCTCGAACACCGCTTTACCGACAGTACCTGGCTGACCGGCAATTTCGATTTGCGCGTGATCGACAACTACGACAAATTCAAATACGACGCGCCCAGTGATCTGCCGCGTGTGCGCACCTATGCGCGTGAATATGTGACCACCTCACGGTTCACGATACCGCTGCTGCAACTAACCCACGTCGAGGATCTGGGTGGCGGCCACTATGTCAGCGCCTATGGCGGCATGCTCGAATCAATGTATGGCGGTGTTGGCGCCGAGTGGTTGTACCACCCCTGGCAGAGTCGCCTGTCCTTTGGTATCGACATCAACCATGTGCGCCAGCGCGACTTCCGCCAGAACTTGGCATTCCGCGACTACGGTGTCAACACGGGGCACGCCACCGTGTACTGGGATACCGGTTGGAGAGACCTTCAGGTCAAGCTCGGCGCGGGGCGTTACTTGGCCGGCGACGTTGGCGCAACGCTCGACATCAGAAGAGTGTTCTCCAACGGCGTGGCAGCCGGTGCCTGGGTGACAAAGACCGACGTCTCGGCGCAGCAGTTCGGCGAGGGCAGTTTCGACAAGGGTTTGTATGTCACGATTCCGTTCGACGTGCTCCTGCCCAAATCCACTGGTGGTACCGGCAACATCATCTGGAATCCGCTCACACGCGACGGCGGTGCGCGCCTGAGCCGACGCTTCACGCTCGATGACCTGACGCGCCAGCGCGACTACCGGGCCTTGTCTTGGCGCTCGAATGAACCGGTCGGCGTACGCTCAGCTGAGGATACGAGCTACGTGCTGCGCGAGCCGGGGGCGAACATCTTCTCGAACCTGGGTGGCATGACAGCAACGTTGGGTCGACAGATCGGCGAGATTCCGGCCAGTACCTGGTTCTGGGCCGGCGGCGCCATTCTGGCATCAACCCTGCTCGACAAGCCCGCTGATAACTGGGCCAAGAACCATCAGACCGGCAATGCAGACCGATTGGGCACAGCAACCAACGCCCTGCCCGGGGTGCTGGCGCTGGGCACTGGACTGATTTATGTAAGCGGCCAGGGCGCCAGCAGCACGGCTGAGACGGCATTGAAAGCCGCTGGCTACACCTACGTGGCTAATTTGGCCACGCGTTATGTGGTGGGCCGCGCGCGTCCGATCGATGAGATGGGCAATGCCAGCTTCAACGGGTTCAACCGCACGGCCACCCAGTCAGGATTTCCATCGAATCACGTGGCCGTGACCTTTGCACTGATCACGCCCTTTGCCCAGCAGAGCAACAATCCCTGGCTGTATGGACTAGCGGCAGCTTCGGCCTATGGCCGCGTGCAAAAGCGCGACCATTGGGTGTCGGACACCGTGGCCGGTGCCTTCATGGGTTACGCCATCGGCTCCCTGCTTGGTGAACAGCAGCAGCGCAAGGAACACGGCGTGCGCCTGAGCGTGACGCCGCAGGCGGTAACAGCGACTTGGGCGTTCAAGTGATCGGACTTGTCATTGCGGGCCCCGACCCGCAATCAGTGGTCCGCGTGGCAGTGGATTCCGGATCACGTCCGCGATGACAGGGTTAGCGATTGGACGCTGCCGTTTTCATTGTCAATAGTACGGTTCTTCATCGATTTCACTGTGAATTTTTGCTCGCTGCGGGAAAATCCAGTTTTTCAAAATTATCA
>CAITXW010000162.1 GCA_903896425.1 uncultured beta proteobacterium
GCCATCATCGGCGGCACCATCACCTCAACCCTGCTGACGCTGCTGGTGGTTCCGACTTTCTACGACAGCATCGAGATCACGCGCGACCGCGCCATTGCCAAATTTCACCGGCGCGCTGACGGCCGCAATGCCTTCGTGGCCTTTGTGCTGACGCTGCTGGAGGCGCTGCTGGCCTTGCTGCTGCTGCGCTGGGTTTACAGGTGGGTGAAGGTGGGGGTGGTAGCTGTGCGGCCACGCAAGACCTGAGTCCGACTGGTTGTCAATCTACGCCATTGGGCAGGCTGCGCTTATTGATCACTGATTTGCGCAGAAGGTCTGCTCTCGGCAGGGATGCACATAGACAGGAACAGTTTTTTTGCGTACTTTTTTACCACTGCCATCTAGGCGGCTTCCCTGCTTTGGAATGAAAAAACGCGGTGTTGGTCTGTTGGGACCAGCACCGCGTTAGCGATTTCACTGAGTTAGGTGTTACATGAACTTGTAAGTGCCGCGAACATAAACGGCGCGACCAACTGGATCGGTATAACGCGGGTCATAACCCTGTTGGAATGTTGTGCCCTGGTTTGTAAAGGGCGGATCCTTGTCAAACAGGTTTTTGATGCCAGCCGTCAAGCTCAGATTCTTGACCCCTGTATAGGTCCCCGAGACAGACCAAGTCGAATACGAGCCGACGTCTTGCACGTAAGCGGCTGCAACCGCATTCTGATCCGTATAGCCGGACTGGAATTTTTGCGACACTGTCACGCTCCACGGTCCGTCGGTCCATTGCACCGCAGCATTGTGTCTCCAGCGCATAACGGGTGATGCATCCGCGTAAACCCCCGCGTTTTGAGTGAAGGGGCCATTCTTTTCGTTTTGGTACTCGTACAAGTCAACATAAGTACCGTCCAAGGTGGCGACAAAAGTGCCAGCGCTTGACTTCGGCAACCGCCACGTCAGGCTGATGTCGACACCTCGTGTGTGAACTTCACCAAGATTAGCCTGTGTGCCCAAAACATAGAGCAATGTCTTGCCATCTGCACTGTAATGGTAGAGGGAACTGTACTTGGCGTAATCGCCAAATATGGTTTGCTCTGGCAAGGAGCTGATTTGATCGGACAGATTGATCTTCCACAGGTCGATCGTGGCAGTAAACGATTTTGTTGGCTCCAGAACAATACCGATCGTGGAGGTCTTGGATGTTTCCGGCTTCAAGTCTGGGTTGCCTCCGCCTCTGATGTTTTGCTGCATTTCGCAAACAATATTCGGGTTGGCGCCTGCAACCGCCACGCCACCAGGACACAGTACCGGGTCGTTGTAGGTGTCGGAAGTATTGGTGGTCGTTTGGGGTCCATGGAGGTCGTACAGCGTAGGTGCGCGGAAACCGGTGTTGTAGGAGCCGCGCAGCATGACCTCTTTCGCTGGCTGGTAACGTACACCAACCTTGGGGTTGAAGGTGCTTCCGACATCGCTGTATTTGTCGTATCGCGCAGCCAGGGACAATTCGACGTCCTTGACAACGGGAACACTGAATTCCGTGAAAACAGCCGCGATGGTGCGGTCGCCCGACTGGTCGAGGGCTTCTGCGTATCCGGAACTCGATGCTTGTCCGGCAAGTGCCCGATCAACTTTGTAGTCAGCCTTGTCCGAACGGAATTCCCCGCCAATAGCAAACCCTAAAGGTCCGGCTGGCAGTTGCATTAACTCTTTGCTGGCTTTGAAGTCGATGGCAGAGCTCTTCATCGATGCGTTCAGGAATTGCCCCTTCAGCAGTGACGCTGTCAGATAGGCTGCACCTGCGGCATCTTGGGCCCCAAATGGGTTCAGAACGCCAGAGCCGACACCATCGATGATGCGTTGATCGACCAAATAGCCACCAGTAAAGGTGCTCGTGGCTTTGCTCTCGGAATAAGAAATTCCAGTTTTATAGTCCCAGCCCGCGACAGTGCCTTCAAGGCCCAACAGGAAACGATCAGAAACGCTTTCGTCAAGTTGCGTGCGATTGCCAGATTCCAATGGGCGCCAGCTGATGTCGAGGTCTGCACCCGTCAAACCCGCCACAGCAGGGACGCCAGCTGAACCACCTGGATAGAACCGACTTGCTGAATTCAAGGTAATGCCAAGTCCGGCCATCGGAGGTGGCGCCACAGAATTGTTGTTGGTACTCTTTGCGTGCAAGTATTCTGCTGTGGCGGTGTTGTCGGCATTGATTTTGAACGACGCCTTGCCCAGGAAAGAGTCTTGCTGAGTCAGGGGAATATCGTCTACAAACTGCGTATAGTCAAAACGGCAGGTGCCGTTGCTGGCTTTTGGTGCGGAATAGGGCGGACGGCAGCCGGTTGCAAAATATGGGTTGCCGGAAATGTTATTTGTGGCATCATAAAAGTTGGCGGGGAAGGGTGTACCACTGGTTTTGTTAACGCCGCGGTCCAGGATAACGCCCGTCTTGGAAAATTCGCGCTGCGTTGCTGTCAAAACGTCTTGTTTGTGACTGTCTACAACGCCGAAAAAGTTGTAGCCGTCGGCATCAAGATTGCCGAAGCCACCAGACAAATTGACGCGCTTTTCACCGCCGCCCGCCTTCTGCGGCGAGATGACTTCAGCAGTGACCGACAGGCCTGTAACCGAGCGTTTGGTAATGAAGTTGATCACCCCGCCAATTGCATCGGTGCCATAAATGGCGGAAGCGCCATCGCGCAGGATTTCAACACGGTCCAATGCGCTGACCGGGATGATATTCAGGTCAACGCTGGCCCCACCGTACGGGTGATTGGCCAAGCGCCGACCGTTCAGCAACACAAGCGTTTTGTCGCTGCCGAGGCCGCGCAGATCCGCATCTGACTTACCGCCAGTACCTGAGCCAACGCTTTGGCTCGCACCTTGGGACGACTGATTCATCGGAATCGTGTTCAGAATTTCCTGTGCCGTTGTCAAACCCTGCTTGACAAAATCGTCCGCTTTGATTGATGTAATTGGGAGTGCCGATTCGGTCGCCAGTCGTTTGATCGAAGAACCGGTAATTTCCACCCGTTGCAGCGATGTGCTGTCTTGCGCCATCGCGGATCCCGGTACCAAAACGAGGCCACCGAAGGCGACTAGCAAGCCCGTGCATAACTTGGTGCGTGAGAACGCATTGCCATGCTTGTTGTTTCTCATGAGTAGTCTTTCAAACAATGAGAAAGCAGAACAAACAATCTTGCGCCACGGAGAGCGACAGGTCGGAACCTTTTTCCGACTTGTTTCTGCTCCCGTGAAATCAACTGTACGGTAAATAAATGTAAATTTGAATTGGGGCTAACCCAATTGCTTAAAAACACTTGTGTATGTTGTCAAAAAACATCGTGTTGTAACAGGGCTGTGCTAAGCGGATTTCGGTTGGGTCTGGCTGGCCCGAGGATGCACTTCAAAAACCATGTTTTGAGTATGGCTAATCGGGCGCTAAATCAGCGCAACTTTCTGCGCCGCAGGCTCACTCCAACTTGAAGTTGAATTCCTGCGTTGCGACTACTTCGCCACCGGCATCACTGATGCACTTGTACTGCATCATGGCGGCCTTGACGGCCGAGTGGAACACGCGTGGCCCTGACACGATGGTCACGTCCTGTATGACGCCACCTTTGATGCGAATCTGGGCCTTGACCACACCTTCGGTGCCGTCCTGAATCGCTTTGCGCGGCATCTCGGGCGGTACCTGCGTCGGGCAGGCCACACCAATGTCACTGCGATTCGGCCCTGGTTTGGCAGCGGGTGGCGGTGGCGGTGCAATCGCTACCGGCGCCGTTGGCACGTTGGTCGTTGCGGCAATCGAAATGCCCGAGCTCACAGTGGGCGTTGCCACATCGGGCGGGGGCACATACGGTGGCGGCGGTGCTTCGCTGCGGACAACTTCCTTGGGTGTCTCGACCTTCTTCGGCGGCGGTGGTGGTGGCGGCGGAATGATGACTTCCTGTATCACCACGGCTTCGAGCGGCTTCTTGATGAAGTTCAGGCCCTTGCGCGCCATGCCCGAGACCAGCGCATAGCCCATGAAGGCATGCAATGCGATGACGATGACCAGGCCCTTGGCACGACGACTCGGGTCTTTGGGCTGGTAGCGGTAGTTCATGCCAATGGAGGCGGTGGCGTTGGCGGTCGTGTTCATTTGACAAACTGCTCGCTGCCGATGACGGCGATCTTGTTCAGGCCCAGACGCTTGGTCGAGGACAGCACGTTGGCAAAGACGGCGTAGCTGGCGGCCTTGTTCGGGCGCACATGAACCTCGGGCTGCACCGGTGCCTGGGACAGCGTGGTCATCTTGAGTTCAAGCTCCTGCGCGCTCACCGGCAGGCCCTGCCAGTAGACGACGCTCTGCTCGTCGATGTCGATCTGGATCTTCTCGGGCTTGATGTTGTTGACCGGCGGTGTGCCCACCGGCATCTCCAGATTGACCGAGTGCAACTGAATCGGGATGGTGATGATCAGCATCACCAGCAGCACCAGCATCACGTCGATCAGGGGCGTGGTGTTGATTTCCATCAGCACTTCGGGCTCATCCGAATTGCTGCTTCCAACGTTCATACTCATGGACAGAATCCTTCGCTTGTGCGCCGAGTGGTCAACCGCCCAACGGCGGGGGCTCGGTGATGAAGGCGACCTTGACGATGCCGGCGCGCTGGCAGGCCAGCAGGATCTTGCCCACGCCTTCGTAACGCGCGGTCATGTCGCCGCGGATCTGCACTTCGGGTTGCGGTTTGAGGTGGGAAACTTTTTTCAGCTTCTCGACCAGCACTTCAACGTTCTGCACGCGCTGGTCGTACCAGTAGACGTTGCTGTTGGCATCAACCGAGATGATGACGTTCTCGGGCTTGGTCTCGCGCACTTCGACGCGTTCCTTGGGCAGGCTGACCTTGATCGAGGTGGTGACCACGGGAATCGTGATCAGGAAGATGATCAGCAGCACCAGCATCACGTCCACCAGGGGCGTGGTGTTGATGGCCGACATGACGGCGTCTTCGCCGTCACTGGCAGAGCCAACGCTCATTGACATGGCAGCGCCCTCAGGCTTTCTTGACCGAACCCAGGATCACGGCGTGCAGGTCGCTGCCAAAGGCGCGCACGTCGGCCATGGCGTCTTTGTTACGACCGACCAGCCAGTTGTAGGCCAGCACTGCGGGAACGGCCACGGCCAGACCGATGGCGGTCATGATCAGGGCTTCGCCAACCGGGCCGGCGACCTTGTCGATGGAGGCCTGGCCCGAGATACCGATGGCGGTCAGGGCGTGGTAGATGCCCCAGACGGTGCCGAACAATCCGACGAAGGGCGAGATCGAGCCGACCGTGGCCAAGACGGAGAGGCCGCGCTGCATGCTGCTCTGGATGCGCTCAACGGCGCGCTGGATGCTCATGGCGATCCAGTCGTTCAGATCGACATGACCCATCAGGCCATCGTGTTTTTTGGTGGCATCGATGCCGGCTTCAGCGATAAAGCGAAACGGGCTGTTCTCGTCGAGCTTGGCGCAGCCTTGCGCAACCGTTCCGGCTGACCAGAAGTCACTGGCCGCAGCCTTGGCCTGACGGCCGACCTTGGTTTGTTCCAGCAGTTTGACAATCAGCACGTACCAACTGCTCACACTCATCACCAGCAGCAGGATCAGAACCGTCTTGGCAACGCCATCGGAGGTTTTCCAGAGGGCTTCGATGCCATAGGGGTTTTCAGTGGCCTCGGTGGCTTTCTTGACTTCAACCGCAGGCGCTGGCGCGGTGACGGTGGCGCTCACCGCGGCGGGTGCGGCCTGGGTGGCGGCGGGTGCCGCTGTCTGGGCTTGGGCTGTAGCGGCGCTCAGCGATAGAGTCAGTCCGAGTGCGCAGGCGCATGACGCCAGAATGCGGGCAACTTTGATTTGCACGGTGTTTCCTTTGACAAAGGTGATAGGCACTGATTTGAGCCATCAGGCTGCCAGTACCCGGAAAAATTGATGGGCAGAGTATAGGGGGAACGAAGACCGAGGGTTGGCCAGGACAGGTTCCGCTTGGTCGCACGCGCCATGGTGAGGGCTTTTTTTACTTAGATCACGCCGTCAAACATCATCACATCGACCAGGTCGCCAATCCCCACGTTTCCTTGTTCGTGGTGCAACACGATCAGGCCGTTGGCCTGCACCATCGAACTGAGAACGCCCGAGCCCTGGTTGCCGGTGGTCTGCACTTGCAGCGTGCCATCGGCGTTTGTGCTGACAATGCCGCGCTGGTACTCGGTGCGCCCCGGTTTTTTGCGCAGCGGCTCCATGCTGTGGGCCTTGAGCATTGGCGGTGCGCCAACCGTGCTGCCCATCATCTGCAGCAGCGCCGGGCGCACAAAAGCCAGAAAGGTCACCATCACCGCAACCGGGTTGCCCGGCAGACCGAACAGCACGGCGCCTCCGATGCGGCCCACCGCCATGGGGCGGCCTGGGCGCATGGCGATTTTCCAGAACGCTACGTCGCCGAGTTTCTTCATCATGAGTTTGGTGAAATCGGCTTCGCCAACGCTGACGCCGCCGCTGGTGATGATGGCGTCGGCCTGCTGTGCGGCACGTGTGAAAGCGGCTTCCAGCACGGCGGGCTCGTCGCGCACCACGCCCATGTCGATTACTTCGCAACCGAGGCGGCTCAGCAGGCCGAACACGGTGTAGCGGTTGCTGTCGTAAACAGCGCCTTCGCGTGGTGCCTGCCCCAGGCTGAGGATTTCATCGCCGGTTGAAAAATAGGCGACGCGCAGTTTGCGCCAGACGCTCAGCTGTTCGATGCCCAGGCTGGCCAGCAAGCCCAGCGCTGCCGGTGTCAGCAACTGTCCTTGGCGCAGCGCCGGCTGGCCCTGCATCAGGTCTTCACCGCGCAGGCGGCGGTTGTCGCCGGCGTGCAGGATGCCCGCTGGGATGGTGATGCTGGTGTCGTTGCCTGATACAAATTCCTGTGGCACTACGGTGTCCAGACCATTGGGCATGATGGCGCCGGTCATGATCTTGATGCACTCACTCGGCGCGACCGGTAGCGCCCAGCCAGCGCCGGCGCGCAGCGTGCCGGCGATCTTGAGCGTCAGAGGCGAATCGCTGCGCAGTTGGGCTGCGTTAAATGCATAGCCGTCCATGGCAGAGTTGTCGTGCGCTGGTACGCTGATGGGCGAGATCACGTCCTGCGCCAGCACGCGACCCAGTGCTTGAAAAATGCCGACGTTTTCCTGCTGCGTGACCGGTTCCGTCAGTCGCGACAAAAAGGCGTTCACCGCGTCCACCCGCAGGGCTTGCGGGTCATAGCCTTGCAACTCGGCGGCGATGCTGGCAATCGTCTTCATGACTTGGCATTCTCCAACTGGCGCAGATCGGCCAGTGAGTTGGCGTTGTGGAACGCATGGATGTCGTCGCCGGTCTGGTCAAAGGGCACGATCACCGTGTGCTGCTGCGCGGTCCAGAGGTCGATCTTGCGCCCGCCGCCTGCGGTGAATTGTTTCAGGCTCGCCAGCAGCGTCTTGCGCAGCAGACAGAAAACCGGTTGCGGCCGAATCCGAACCTGCCTGGTTTTATCGACCTCGGGTGCGCTGGCCATGGCGATGTCGGCCTTCTGTGCCGCCAGTGCCGCAGCCAGACGCGCTACCAGGTCCAGCGGCAGCAGTGGCGTGTCGCAGGGCACGGTCAGAAGATACGGTGTTTCGCAATGTTCCATACCGGTCAGAAAACCGGCCAGCGGGCCGGCATAGTCGGCCATGCCATCGGGCCAGACCGGCACGCCGAACGCCGCGTAGGTGTCCAGATTGCGGTTGGCGTTGATGGCAAAGTTTGTGACCGCGCCGCCTTGTTGCAGGCGCCGCAACGTGTGCTGTGCCAGTGGCACACCATTGAAAGTCTGCAGACCTTTATCAACCCCGCCCATGCGCGTGCCGCGACCGCCGGCCAGGATCAGTGCGGTGATGTGTTGTGGGTCAATCATGGTGGTGATCCATGTTCCCGCTCGTCATGCAGGACCTGATCCGGCATCCAGTGGGATTCGCCGCATGGATTGCGGGTCGTAGCCCGCAATGACGATGATGGATTTGTAGGACTCATCCTCAGCCACCGATGTAACTCATCTCGACGCGCCGCTGCGCCGGGGCGCTGTCGCCGCTCTGACTGCTGCGCGATTCGGAGTAGTTGTCGGAGCGACCTTGCCAGATGTGCGCTACCGCCGATGCCAGATCGGCTTGCTGCAGGGGGTCGCGCACCAGCGTGCGCAGGTCGTAGCCCTGCGAGGCAAACAGGCACAGGTAGAGTTTGCCTTCGGTGGAGAGGCGGGCACGGTTGCAGTCACCGCAAAAGGCCTGTGTGACGCTGCTGATGACACCGATTTCGCCCAGCGCCTTGTCGTGTTGGCCGGCGGCATTGGCATAGCCCCAGCGCGCAGCTGTTTCGCCCGGGTTTGACGGGTCGAGTTGCACCAGCGGCAATTCGGCTGTGATGCGTTTGACGACTTCGCCAGACGGCAGCACATCGTCCATGCGCCAGCCGTTGCTGGCGCCAACGTCCATGTATTCAATAAAGCGCAGCACCATGCCGCTGCCGCGAAAGTGCCGTGCCATCGGCAGGATCTGGTCTTCATTGGTGCCGCGCTTGACCACCATATTGACCTTGATCGGACCCAGGCCGGCTTCGCGCGCGGCCTCGATGCCAGCGAGCACGTCGGCCACCGGAAAATCAACGTCGTTCATGCTGCGAAACACCGCATCGTCGAGCCCGTCCAGGCTGACGGTGACACGCTGCAACCCGGCCGCTTTGAGCGCGTGCGCCTTGCGCGACAGCAGCGAGCCGTTGGTGGTGAGCGTCAAGTCCAGCGCGTGGCCCTGCGGCGTGCGCAACGCGGCCAGTTGTTCGATCAGGCTCTCGATGTTCTTGCGCAGCAGTGGCTCACCGCCGGTGAGGCGAATTTTTTGCACGCCGTGCGCGACAAAGACCTTGGCGATACGCGTGATTTCTTCGAACGAGAGCAGGGCGTTGTGCGGCAGGTACAGGTGGTCTTTGTCGAACACTTCCTTGGGCATGCAGTAACTGCAGCGAAAGTTGCAGCGGTCGGTGACGCTGATGCGCAGGTCGCGCAAGGGTCGCGCGCGCTGGTCGGTCAACAGGCCGTCAGCGGCGATGCGTGTGTTGGCGAAGAAGGCCGCTGCGGGAATCGGCAAGGCTACGTTGCGCTGCTCCACCAGCGGCACGACGCGCGGTACGTGTCGCTCGGTCATATGCAGGTCAGCAAGGAACGCCGGCTAAACACAGCGTGCACCGTCGACTTCGATGCACACGCCGCTGATGAAAGCGGCTTCATCGCTGGCAAGGTAAAGGGCCGCATTGGCGACATCGAGTGCACTCGAGAAGCGCCCGAGCGGAATCGTGGCGCGGAACTTGGTTTTGCGTTCTTCTGTCAGCGGACCCCCGGCAAACTCGGCGGCCAGACCGGTGTCGGGGTTGAACACCGGGTTGAGGCAGTTGACGCGGATGTTGTCAGGGCCGAGTTCGGCCGCCAGCGATTTGGAGGTAATGATGACCGCACCCTTGGAGCCGTTGTACCAGGTCAGGCCCGGGCGCGGCCGCACGCCGGCGGTGGAGGCGATGTTGATAAAACTGCCACCGCCCTGCGCGCGAAACACCGGCGTCGCGTGCACAGTGGCGAGGTAGATGCTTTTGACGTTGATGGCGTAGCACCGATCGAATTCGTCTTCGCTGACTTCAAGCGCCGGGCGGTTGCGGTGTGTCCAACCGGCATTGTTGACCATTACGTCGAGCCGGCCGTAGCGTTGCACGGCAGCCGCGACCAGGGCTTGCACCTGATCGGACTTGCTGACGTCGGCGGCAAAAAAGGAGGCTGTGCCACCGCAGGCCACGATGTCAGCGACCACTTTTTCGCCAGCGATGGTGTTGATGTCGTTGACTATCACCTTGGCGCCTTCGGCAGCCAGTCGTTTGGCGATGCCCTCGCCGATGCCACCGCCCGCGCCGGTCACGATGATGGATTTGTCTTGAACGCGCATGTCAGGAATCCCGATTTGGTTGGTGTTGGAAGCATACTAGCCGTGCTTGATGGCCACGGTCTTGAGCGTGGTGAAACCGTACAGTGCTTCCATACCTTTTTCGCGGCCGTGACCGCTGGATTTGACACCGCCGAATGGCAGCTCGACACCGCCGCCGGCACCGTAGTTGTTGATGAAGACCTGGCCGCTGCGCAGGCGCCGCGCCATGCGGAACTGGCGCGCGCCGTCGGCCGTCCAGACGCCGGCTACCAGACCGAATTGGGTGGCGTTGGCCAGTTCAACGGCGTGGTCTTCGTCGCGGAATGCCATCGCGCACAGCACCGGGCCAAAGACTTCTTCCTGCGCTATGCGGTGTGAAACGGGGACGTCGCGCAGCAGCGTGGGCGCTTGATAGAAGCCGGTTGCCGGCGCCTCGGGTACCACTTGGCCCTGGGCCACGGTGGGGATGCCGGCCGCTTGCGCGTCGGACAGGAATTGCTGCACGCGCTGTTGCTGGCTGTGGCGAATCAAGGGGCCGACGTCAAGGTCGCGCGTGGCCGGGCCGACACGCAGTTGTTCAAAGGCGTGTCCCAGGCGCGCCAGCAGCGGCTCATAGATGGATTGCTCGATCAGCACACGCGAGCCGGCCGAGCAGGTTTGGCCGGCGTTTTGCACGATGGCGCTGACGATTGCGGGAATGACGGCTTCGAGATCGGCATCGGCAAACACAATCTGCGGGCTCTTGCCGCCGAGTTCGAGCGTGACCGGGCAATGACGTTCGGCTGCCACTTGCTGGATCAGTGTGCCCACGCTCGGGCTGCCGGTAAAACTGATGTGGTCGATGCCGGGATGGCGCGCCAGCGCATCGCCGACTTCATGCCCGTAACCAGTGACGATGTTGATGACGCCGGGCGGGAAACCGACTTCGGCCGCCAGTTGTGCGACGCGGATCAGCGACAGGCAGGCATCTTCGGCTGGTTTGACTACGCAGACATTGCCGGCGGCCAAAGCGCCGCCGACACTGCGGCCGAAGATCTGCATTGGGTAGTTCCAGGGGATGATGTGGCCGGTGACGCCATGGGGCTCACGCCAGGTCAGTACGCTGTAGCCATCGAGGTAGGGAATGGTTTCGCCGTGCAGTTTGTCGCAGGCGCCGGCGTAGAACTCGAAGTAGCGCGCCAGAGCGGCAGCGTCGGCATTGGCCTGCTTGGTCGGCTTGCCGCAGTCGCGCTGCTCGATGCGGCTGAGTTCCTGTGCATGTTCGGTGACCTTCTGCGCTAGCCGCATCAACAAGCGGCCGCGTTCGGCGGCACCGAGTTTGGACCAGCTTGTGTTCAGACCCGCTCGCGCGGCCTGCACGGCCTGCTCAATATCGGCGGCGTTGCTGCGCTGGATTTCGTCGTAGGGTTGGCCGTCCGAAGGGTCGATCATGACGATGGTCTGGCCAGAGGAAGACGGCAGCGAGGTGTTGGCGATGTAGTTGAACTGCATGGTTCTGATTTTCCTCTGATTGGCCGAGGCGCCGAATGGAATTCGGCTCAGCGGGTCAGGATGGCTGGCCCCATTTCCTGCAGCGGGCCCAGCGGGTTTGTATTGACCTCGACTTCGTTGACCTTCGGCTGACCACCCCAACTTCTGTACACGACCTTGTCGTTGACCAGCAGCACCAGGGCATTGAAGCGCCAGCCAGTGGTTTCGGAGCGGCGTGAAAAGTTGGTGAAGTCTGCCAGAAAGCCGCCGGTTCGTTCCTTTTGGATGTTGGAAGCAACGATTTCCCAGCCGCGGCATGCATCACGCGCCTCCAGGCAGGTCAGTACACCCGGATCGAGGTCCTCGCGTTTGAGCACGGCGATGGGCACAAACCGGCGCACGACCTCGGACTGGGTCAGGATCGTTGTGTTGGGTTGCGTGGCCGGATCCAGTCCCAGGCCTTTGAGGGTTGTCACATCGCTCTTCATCGGAACCAGGGACTCAATCGCCAGGCGCGCATCGTCAAAACTGGCGAACAGGGTGGATTCGCTGTGCACCTTGGGTAGCATGGACGAGCAACTGCCGAGCAGCAGCGTCAGCGGCAGCAGGCACAGGCGAGAGGTCAGGCTGGTTTGGTTCAAGAGGAAAGTGTTCAACAATATGCGAACCCTATCGTAGCTGAAGGTGCGTGGGGGGCGCATGACGCCGGTCATTGCGCCATAGAAAAAGCCCGCACGAGGCGGGCTTTGAATCAGAGTGGCTTTGGATCAGCCGCCGTGCATCTTCATCATGACGGGCACGATCAGCAGTGCGACGATGTTGATGATCTTGATCAGCGGGTTGATCGCCGGGCCGGCTGTGTCCTTGTAGGGGTCGCCCACGGTGTCGCCAGTCACAGCAGCTTTGTGGGTATCAGAACCCTTGCCACCGTGGTTGCCGTCTTCGATGTATTTCTTGGCGTTGTCCCAGGCACCGCCGCCGGTGCACCTGGAGATGGCAACGAACAGACCGGTGACGATGGTGCCCATCAGC
>CAITXW010000163.1 GCA_903896425.1 uncultured beta proteobacterium
CAGCGGGCTTGCGCAGCCAGTGCGGCATGGCCAGTCCGCCGATGCCAAAGCGCAACCAGGCCAGCAGAAAGACGGGCAGGGCGGCCACCAGTGGCTTGGACAGGGCCACGTAGCTGCCCACCAGCGACATGCTCAGCGCCAGTAAAAGGTAGGCGGACAGGTTTCGGGTGGGCGTGGTCAAGGTATTGGCGCAAATATTGAAGCCCCGCATCATGCCTGAGCCGCGCAATGGTTTGCCGCAGCCGGCACAAATTGGCACCAGTGCGCGGCGGCAAACTGCGGTACCGTGCAACACCATTACAGCGGGAAACTCTTCTATGGGCATCGGTCAATTTGCATACGCCAACAACAGCAACCGTTTTCTGGCGGTGGCCGAGCTTGCCGACCAGCCTTTTGCACTGTGCGGTGTGCCTTATGACGGCGCGGTCAGCCATCGGCCTGGCGCGCGCTTTGGGCCGCAGGAGATCCGCCGCGCCAGCTTGATGCTGTGCGACGGCATCCACCCGCATTTCGGCGTGTCGCCACTGGCGCTCCTGGGCGATGCCCATGACATGCGCTTGCCCAATGTCTCGCCACTGTCTGAAGTGCGGGCGCAAATCCAGACGCAGGCAGCGGCCTTGATGGCAAAACACCACTGCATTTTTCTCGGTGGTGATCACTCGGTAACACTGGCGTTGCTGCGCGCGGCCCGCGCCCAGCACGGCGAGCTGGCGCTGATCCACTTCGATGCGCATTGCGACACCTGGCAGGACCACTTCGGTGAGCCCTCGGGTCACGGCACCTGGACCTATGAGGCGCTACAAGAGGGGCTGGCGAGCCCGGCGCACACGGTGCAGATTGGTTTGCGCTCCAGCGGCGAGCGCGCCGCCACCGAGTATGTGCAGGACCGGGGCGGTCTGATTTTCACGGCGCGTGCGCTGCGCGGGCTTGACGGCGCAGCACTGCAGCCCGTCATCCGGCAAATACGCGAGCGCATCGGCAAGCGACCCTGTTACCTGACGTTTGACATCGACTGCCTGGACCCGGCCTTTGCGCCGGGTACCGGCACGCCCGAGCCGGGTGGTCTGAGCAGTTCACAGGCGCTCACGCTGCTGGAGGAACTCGCGCCGCTGAACCTGATTGGCATGGACTGCGTCGAGGTGGCGCCGGCTTACGACCATGCCGAACTCACCAGCCTGGCCGCTGCCACACTGGTCTGGACTTATCTGTGCGGGCAGATCGCCAAGTCATTGCGTGGGAGCGACAGCCATGCTGCTTGACTCGGACACCCAACTCAACCAGAAGAGTTACTACGAAGCCAGCGTGCAGCGTCCACCCGAGGGCGCGCCGCTGCAGGAAGCACTGCAGGCCGACGTGCTGGTGGTGGGCGCCGGGTTTGCCGGGCTGTCGGCGGCGATTGAGTTCGCGCAGCGCGGCTACCGGGTGATCGTGCTGGAAGCGGACCGCATCTGCAGCGGCGCCTCCGGTCGCAATGGCGGCCAGGCCATCGTCGGCTATTCCGGCGGACAAGAACCCTTTGAGCAGCAACTCGGCAAGGTCGATGCGCGCAGCGCCTGGGACATGTCGATCGAAGCCTTGGATCTGATTGACGAGCGCATTGCCACTTTCAATATCGAATGCGATCAGGTCAAGGGTTATCTGTATGTTGCCACCTCGGCACGCAAGGCGCGCGCGCTGGAAGCCGACATGCAAACGCTGGCGCAGGACTACGGCTTTGCGACTGATTTTGCGCGTGGTGTCGATGCGCAACGCCTGATTCAGAGCCCGCTCTACCATGCAGCCGCCTTCGAGAACCGCTCCGGCCACCTGCACCCGCTCATGTACGGGCTCGGGCTGGCAAAGGCCGCGCGTGAACTTGGCGTGCGGATTTTTGAGCACACGCCGGTGATCGATTTGCAACGCGGCAGCCGTTTGGTGGCGCGCACGGCGCAGGGTTCGGTAACAGCCATGTTCGGCGTGCTGGCCGGTAACTGCACCCTGGCCGAGTACGCGCCACGCGTGGCGCCCGAGATTGCGCCGCGCATCATGCCGGCCGGTACCTACATGATTGGCACAGCGCCACTCGACCCCGAACTGTGCGCCCGATTGATTCCCAGCAACGCAGCAGTCTGCGACAACAATTTCATACTCGACTACTTCCGCTTTAGCGCCGACCACCGCATGCTGTTTGGCGGGCGGGTCAGTTACTCGACGCGCACGCCGACGAATCTGAAAAACCTGATGGCGCAGCGCATGGGTCAGGTCTTTCCGCTGTTGCGTGATGTGCCGATTGACTTTGTCTGGGGCGGCTTTGTTGACATCAGCATGAACCGCGCCCCCGATTTCGGGCGCCTGGGCGACAACCTGTATTACCTGCAAGGCTTCAGCGGCCACGGCGTGGCCTTGACCGGCCTTGCCGGGCGCCTGGTGGCGCAAGCGGTGGCCGGGCAGGCCGAGCGCTTTGACCTCTTTGCCAAACTGCGACATCGTGAGTTCCCCGGCGGCGCGCTGCTGCGCACGCCGAGCCTGGTGCTGGGCATGCTGTACCACCGCCTGCGCGACGCGCTATGAGTCGCGGCCCTGTAGCCCGTATGGAGCCGAAGGCGTAATACGGGGCAGCCATGGCCTCGCCAATCCCGTATTGCGCTGCGCTCCATACGGGCTACGCAACTAGGAGGATTTAGGACGAGCCTTGAGTCGCGTCAGCGCGGCCGCCACGGTGCTGGCCAGCAGCGGCCCGTAGCGTTCGATGTCGGCCAGGCGCGCGTAGCCGTAGCCGATGACCAGCCCTTTGGCGTCCTGGCGGCGCAGGCAATAGGCCGACAGCGGCCGCACCGTCAGGTCCAGCTTGGCCATTTGATCGGCCAGCGCCTGGTCGTCAATGGCTGCGGGCAGCCGCAGGCACAGGTGCAAACCTTGCTCGGCGCCCGTGATCTGGGCGTCTTCCCCAAGACAGGGCTGCAGCGCCGCAAGCAGACAGCGCCGCCGCTCGGCATAGCTCTGGCGCGCACGGCGCAAGGCGCTGGCGAAATGGCCCATCTCGATGAACTCTGCCAGCGCCGCCTGCAGAGGCATCTGGCCCGGCCGGTTCAGGTCATAGTGGGCGCGCTTGAACGCCGCCACCAGTCCCTTGGGCACGACCAGATAACCGAGCTTGAGTCCGGGGTAGAGAACCTTTGAGAACGAGCCCATGTAGAGCACGCGCTGATCGGTATCCAGGCCAGCCAGAGAGGAGATTGGCGGGCCGCTGAAGCGGAACTCGCTGTCGTAGTCGTCTTCGAGTATCCAGGCTTTATGTCGCCGGGCCAGGGCCAGGATCTGGTGCCGCCGCGCCAGCGACATCACGGCGCCGGTCGGGTATTGGTGCGAGGGCGTGACGTAGATCAGGCGTGGCGGCGTGGCCTCGTCGCGGGCCTGCGGCGCGATACCGTGTTCGTCAACCGGCACCGGATGCAAGCGCAGCCCGGTTGCCATGAAAGCCTTGACGGCGCCCCAGTAGGCCGGGTCTTCAATCCAGACCGTATCGCCGTGATCGGCCAGCAGATGTGCGCACAACTCCATCGTCTGTTGCGTGCCACTGGTGATGATGACCTGCTCGACCTCCAGTGGCACGCTGCGAAAGACGCGCAGGTAATCGGCCACAGCGCGACGCAGCGGTGCGTAACCACCCGAGTCGTTGTAGTCGAGCATGTCGGGGTAGGTCATGCGCCAGTGCTTGTTTTGCAGACGCTGCCAGAGCGAAACCGGAAAGGCGTTGAAGTCCGCAATACCAGGCGTGAACGGTTGAATCTCGAGCTGGCTGGCGCAAAACGTGGTGGCCAGCGCGTGGCCGCGCTGCGACAGTTCGGCGCTCTGGTTCCTGAACGCCAGACCTGGCCGGCGCGCCGGTTTGGGAACATTGTCTTTGACGAAGGTGCCACTGCCGACATGGCTGACCAGGTAACCTTCCACCGCCAACTGACTCAGCGCCGCCACCACCGTGTTGCGCGACAGGCTCAAATCCTGCGTCAGATCGCGGCTTGAGGGCAGGCGGTCGCCGGCAGCGAGTTTTCCGTCGAGAATGGCGCGACGCAGGGCTTCGTAAAGCTGACGATGCAGGGGCAGTTTGCCCTGCAGGCGCAGGCGGCTTATTTCAGTCAGCAGCAGTTCCGAAAGCATAAAGTGGCACCTTGTACTTGGATTAACTGGCTCCCATTGTCAACCAATTGCCCCCGCACAATGGACCGAGGAATGCGCGACGCACTCTGGAGTGATGTATGAACGACAAAAAGACGATGAGTTTTAACGACCTGGAGCAGTGGCTCAACGAGCGCCGGGTCACTGAAGTAGAGTGTCTGGTACCCGACTTGACCGGCGTGGCGCGCGGCAAGATCCTGCCACGCGCCAAGTTCACCGAAGACCGTGGCATGCGCTTGCCGCAAGCCATCGTGGCGATGGGCGTGACCGGCGAGTTCCCCGAGAGCGGCCCCTATTACGACGTCATTGACCCCACGGACAAGGACATGCAGTTGCGCCCCGATCCGTCCACCGTGCGCATCGTGCCCTGGGCCACGGACCCGACGGCGCAGGTGATTCACGATTGCTTTGACCACCATGGCAACCTGGTGCCGTTTGCGCCGCGCACCGTGCTGCGCCGGGTATGCGACCTCTTTGCGGCCGAGGGTCTGCAGCCAATCGTCGCGCCGGAACTCGAGTTCTATTTGACGGCCCGCAACACCGACCCGAACACCTTGCTGCGCCCGCCGGTGGGTCGCAGCGGGCGCGCCGAGACCTCGCGCCAGGCCTACAGCATCGACGCGGTCAATGAGTTCGACCCGCTGTTCGAAGAGATTTACGACTACTGCGACAAGATGGAACTCAACGTCGACACCTTGATCCACGAGGTCGGTGCTGGTCAGATGGAGATCAACTTCTTCCACGCCGAGCCGCTCGGGTTGGCCGATGAAGTTTTCTTCTTCAAGCGCACGGTGCGCGAGGCCGCGTTGCGCCATGACATGTACGCGACCTTTATGGCCAAACCGATCGCCGGCGAACCGGGCAGCGCCATGCACGTGCACCAGAGTCTGATCGATGTGGCGAGCGGGAAGAACGTTTTCAGCAATGAGGATGGCACCGCTTCCGAAACCTTCATGCACTACATCGGCGGTCTGCAGCGCTACATCCCGG
Organism: uncultured beta proteobacterium; assembly: GCA_903896425.1. GTDB lineage: Bacteria > Pseudomonadota > Gammaproteobacteria > Burkholderiales > Burkholderiaceae_C > Rhodoferax. Next base: position 5,146 of record CAITXW010000163.1, read on the forward strand.
CCGCCATGGTGCTGGTGGCGCCCTACGTCAACAGCTACCGGCGCCTGTCGCGCAACACAGCGGCGCCGATCAATATCGAGTGGGGCTATGACAACCGCACGGTCGGTATCCGCTCACCAATTTCGTCGCCCGCAGCGCGGCGTGTTGAAAACCGCGTCATCGGTGCCGACGCCAACCCGTATGTCGCCATGGCGATGACACTGGCCTGTGGTTATCTGGGCATCAAGAACAAGATCAAGCCCAAATCCGAAATGAAGGGTGATGCCTATCTGGCACCTTATTCCCTGCCGCGCAGTCTGGGTGAAGCGCTGGACTGGCTGCGCCGCGAGCCCGACCTGCACGAGGTGCTGGGCAAGGAATTCATCACGGTGTACTCGGAGATCAAGGAACTCGAATTCGACGAGTTCATGAAAGTTATTTCGCCCTGGGAGCGTGAGCACCTGTTGCTCCATGTCTGACCGACGCTGCCCGAACATCAAGAGAGGAACCGATATGAATACTGCCGTTGACACCGCCGCCATCCAGGCCCTGGACACAGCCCATTTCCTGCACCCGTTCACCGATTACAAGGATCTGGCTACGCGCGGCGCACGCGTCATCACCAAGGCAGAGGGCATCTACATCTGGGATTCCGAGGGCCATCGTCTGCTCGACGCCATGAGTGGCCTGTGGTGCGTCAATGTGGGCTATGGCCGCAAGGAACTGGCTGATGCAGCGCATCAGCAAATGATGACGCTGCCGTTCTACAACAGCTTTTTCCAGACCACCAATGTGCCGGCGGTGCAACTGGCCACCAAATTGGCGTCTCTGGCACCAAAAGTGGGCGAGCGCAGCTTTCAGCATGTTTTCTATTCGTCGAGCGGCAGCGAAAGCAACGACTCCAATGTGCGCATGGTGCGCCGTTACTGGGACCTGCTCGGGCAGCCCCAGCGCAAGGTCATCATCAGCCGCCTCAATGCCTACCACGGCAGCACCATGGCAGGCGCCTCGCTGGGTGGCATGAGCGGGATGCACGCGCAGGGTGATCTGCCAATTCCCAATATCACGCACATTGGCCAGCCTTACTATTTCGAGAATGGCCTGCCGGGCGAGAGCGCTGACGCTTTCGGTCTGCGGTCGGCACGCTGGCTCGAGGAAAAAATTCTGGAACTTGGCGCCGACAAGGTTGCTGCCTTCATCGCCGAGCCCGTGCAGGGCGCTGGCGGCGTCATCATTGCGCCCGCGACCTACTGGCCGGAGATCCAGCGCATCGTTGACAAGTACGGCATCCTGCTGATCAGCGACGAAGTGATCTGCGCCTTTGGGCGACTCGGCACCTGGTTTGGCTACGAAAAATTCGGCTACAAGCCCGATCTGGTGACTTTCGCCAAGGCCGTCACCAGTGGCTACATTCCCCTGGGCGGTGTGCTGGTGGGGGACCGCGTGGCCAAAGTCCTGATAGAGAAGGGCGGGGAATTCAACCACGGCTACACCTACAGCGGCCATCCGGTGGCCTGTGCCGTGGCGCTGGCCAATCTGGAGATCATGGAGCGCGAGCAATTGCCGCAACGGGTGCGCGACGATATCGGACCCTATCTGGCACAGCGCTTTGTGGAGATCGGCGCGCATCCACTGGTAGGTATTGCCGAAACCTGCGGCTTTACGGCGGGCCTGGTGCTGGTCAAAAACAAGGAGCGGCGGGAGCGCTTTGCCGAGGAATTGTCGGTAGGCATGATCTGCCGCGGGCACTGTTTCAGAAACGGTTTGATCATGCGCGCCGTGGGCGACCGGATGATTATTGCGCCGCCCCTGACCATGACACATGACCAGATTGATGAAATGGTGACCTTGATCCTGCGCTGCCTTGATCTAACTTATCAGGAAGTTAAGGAAAAAGGCTTGTTGGCATAGGGATTGCATGGATAGAAACACCTGATTTTGGGGTTTACCATTCAGCTTTGGGCAGGTTCGATCGATTACTTCAGGAGAATGACTTGGGCAATTCAACATTTGGCAAAAGATTGATGGGCAAACTGATGACGGGCGTGGCGCTGGCCGCCTCGCTGACCTTTGCCACCACCTCGGCGCTGGCGCAGGAGGAAATGGTTCTCATCATCTATAACTGGTCGGACTACATCGCCGAGGACACGATCCAGAATTTCGAGAAGGAAACCGGCATCAAGGTGCGCTACGACACCTTTGACAACAACGAAATCCTGCACGCCAAACTGGTGGCTGGCAAGACCGGCTACGACATCGTCGTACCTTCCTCCGGGTGGGCGAGGCTGCAAATGGAAGGCGGCTTGCTGCGCAAGCTCGACAAAGCCCAGTTACCCAATCTGAAGAATCTCGACCCGGATATTCAGGCCCAGATCGCCAGCCTGGACCCCGGTAACCAGTACCTGGTCAACTGGCTCTGGGGTTACACCACGATTGGCATCAACACAGCCAAGGTCAAGGCAGCGCTCGGCGCCGAGCCCATGCCCGCCAACGTCTGGGAACTCTTTTTCAATCCCAAATACGTCAGCAAGATGAAGAGCTGCGGCGTATCGGTGCTTGACAGTGCTTCGGAAGTTCTGCCGGCTGCGCTGCACTACCTGGGCAAGGACCCGTTCAGCAAGAACGCGGCTGATTACCAGGAGGCCAGCACCTTGCTCAAGTCGGTGCGCCCCTACATCACCCTGTTCAGCTCATCGGGCTATATCAACGACATGGCCGGCGGCTCGGTCTGTCTGGCGCTTGGCTGGAATGGCGATATCAATATCGCCCGTCAACGTGCCATTGAAGGCAAGACCGGCCAGGACATCGTGGCCCTTATTCCGAAGAACGGCGGCCTGCTGTTTTTTGACATGATGGCGATGCCGGCTGATGCGCCGCACCCGAAGAACGCCCAGTTGTTCATGAACTACATCATGCGTGCGGAGGTCCATGCGTCGCTGACCAACAAGGTGTTCTACGCAAACCCGAACAAGGAATCGCGCAAGCACATTAAGGCCGAAGTAGCTAACAACCCATCGGTATTCCCGACCTCGGCTGAAATGGCCGTGATGGTGCCGCCAAAAGCCCTGAACAACGACATCCGGCGCCAGATCACGCGGGTCTACACGGCCTTCAAGACCGGCCTGTAATTTTTGTTTTCTGATTGACTGAGGGTTCCCAGGTGGCAACTGCGCTGAATTCAAAACCTGTGCCCGTGAAAACGGGTGCGGCGCCGTTTTTGCAGATCAAGCGCGTGGTCAAACAATTTGACGACGTGTTTGCGGTCGACGATGTTTCACTGGACATCCAGCAGGGCGAGATCTTTGCCCTGCTCGGCTCTTCCGGCTGTGGCAAGTCAACCCTGCTGCGCATGCTCGCCGGGTTCGAGGCACCGACGTCGGGGCAGATCATGCTGGCCGGGCAAGACCTGGTTGGTCTGGCGCCCTACGAGCGGCCCATCAACATGATGTTTCAGAGCTACGCGCTGTTTCCGCACTTGAGCGTATGGGACAACGTTGCATTTGGGCTGCGCCGTGACGGGCTGCCCAAGGACGAGATTGATACCCGCGTGACGCAGATGCTGGACCTGGTGCAGCTCAAGGCCTACGCCAAGCGCAAGCCGCACCAGTTATCCGGCGGACAGCAGCAGCGGGTAGCGCTGGCGCGCTCTTTGGCCAAGCGGCCGAAACTGCTGTTGCTCGACGAGCCGCTGGGCGCGTTGGATGCCAAACTGCGCGAGCGCACCCAACTCGAATTGGTGGACATCATCGAGCAGGTCGGCGTTACCTGCGTCATGGTGACGCACGATCAGGAAGAGGCGATGGTGATGGCCACGCGCATCGGCGTCATGAGCGAGGGCAAGATCCTGCAGATCGGGCGACCATCCGACATTTATGAAACACCGAACTGCCGCTTTGTGGCGGACTTTATCGGCAGCGTCAACCTGTTCAAGGGCACGGTCGAGGTGGACGAAGCCGATCACGTCGTCATCGGCTCGCCCGAGTGCAAGCATTACGTGAGTCACGGCATCACCGGTACCAGCGGCATGGCGGTTCATGTGGCGGTGCGGCCAGAAAAAATCAGTATCCAGACAACGCCGCCGCGCGATGACGAGCGCGACTCGCCAGAAGAAATTGGTATGAACGTGGCGCAGGGCGTGATCAAGGACCTGGCCTATCTGGGCAGCCTCACGACCTACCACGTGGCGCTGGACGGCGGCAAGACCGTGGTCAAGGTGACGCACACCAACGCCGCCCGGCGGGACACCACGCAATTGACCTGGGGCGACCGCGTCTATGTCTGGTGGTGCGGCAGTGATGTGGTGGTTTTGACCAGTTGAGAACGCCATGACCGCGTCCGTCAAGTCCATTTCCTTCCTGCACCAGAGAATCACCGGCATCTGGGGCCGCAACCTGGTGATCGGGTTTCCGTTGGCTTTTTTGCTGGTTTTCTTCCTGTTTCCGTTCCTGGTGGTGCTCAAGATCAGCGTCTCGGAAATGGACAACGTGGTATTCAAGGACTTGTTGGTCTGGTCCGACGGGCTGCTGCAACTCAAGCTCAAACTGAGCAACTACATCTTCATCGCGCAGGACGAACTCTACTTTCAGACTTACCTGAGTTCGCTCAAATTTGCTGCGGTCACCACGGCGCTGTGCCTGCTGATTGCCTATCCCTTTGCCTATTTCATGGCGCGCAGCCCGGCTGACAAGCGACCCGCCTTGCTGATGCTGGTCATGCTGCCGTTCTGGACCTCGTTTCTGCTGCGCGTCTATGCCTGGAAGATGCTGCTGGCCGACAGCGGCGTATTCAACAACATGGCGATTGCCGCCGGCTTGATCTCCGAGCCGATCAAGATGATGAACACACCGTTTTCGCTGGTGCTGGGCATGGTCTACACCTACGTGCCGTTCATGATCCTGCCGCTCTACGCCAACCTGGTCAAGATGGACTTGCGTCTGCTCGAAGCCGCGCTCGACCTTGGCGCCACGCCCTGGCAAGCGTTCTGGCGCATCACGGTTCCCTTGTCCAAGAGCGGCGTGATTGCGGGCTCGATGCTGGTCTTCATTCCCTGCGTCGGTGAATTCGTGATTCCCGAACTGCTGGGCGGGCCACAAACGCTGATGATCGGGCGCGTGCTGTGGGACGAATTCTTCAGCAATAACGACTGGCCGATGGCGGCAACCGTGGCCGTGGTCATGGTCCTGCTCATCATCGTGCCGCTGGCCTTGTTCAACAAGTACCAGGCCGAGAATGCGACGGGGGATCGCACATGAAGATCAACGCCGGTCGCGTCACATCGCGGGTCTGGATGACCGCGGTCTTTGTCTTTTTGTACATGCCGATCGTGACGCTGATTGTGCTCAGCTTCAACGGCAGTCCAATGGTCACGAGTTGGGGCGGTTGGTCGCTGCGCTGGTACGGCGCACTGGCGAAGGATGTTGAAATCATTGCCGGCTTCAAGTTGTCGCTGGAAATCGCCTTCCTGACGGCTTGCGCATCGGTTGTTCTCGGCACACTGGCGGCGCTGGCACTGAACCGGTTCAAGCGCTTTCCGGGGCGCACCCTGTTTGCTGGCATGGTCAATTCACCACTGGTGATGCCCGAGGTGATCATTGGCCTGTCCTTGCTTTTGATGCTGGTGTCGGTGCAGCGCGCCTTTGGTTTTCCGGATCGCGGCTTGATGACGATCTGGTTTGGCCACACGCTGCTCGGCATGGCGTATGCCACGGTGGTTGTGCAGTCGCGTTTGCAGGAGATGAGCCCGCAACTCGAAGAGGCGGCGCAGGATCTGGGCTGCCGCCCTTGGCAGGTTTTCTTTCTGGTCACGCTGCCATTGATTTCTCAGGCAATTGCTTCGGCCTGGTTGCTGACTTTTACCCTGTCACTCGATGACGTGGTGCTGTCGGCCTTTCTGTCGGGGCCAGGGTCCACCACCATGCCCATCACCATTTTCAGTCGCGCCCGCCTTGGCCTGAGTCCCAGCGTCAACACGGTTGCGACCTTGACGGTTGCCGTTGTCAGTGTCGGTGTAGTGCTGGCAAGTGTCTGGCTTTCTCGCTCTGAGCGCAAACGGGCGCAAGAGATGTCTGCAGCGTTTCGGGGTGTCGCTTCCTGATTTTTTTGATTCATTTATTTTGGAGTACAAATGAAAAACAAACTGTCTATGCTGGCTGTAGCCATTGCCGCAATCTTCCCGATGGCACAAAGCGCTCATGCCCAAAGCAATGCCGAGTTGAAGCAGGAAATTGAACTGCTCAAAAAGCAGTTGCAGGTTCTGATGCAAAAAGTCGATGCCGCCAGCGCCGCGCCAGCAGCCCAGGCGACGATCGATCCGCAGGACTTCAACCGCATCAAGATCAAGGCCGAATCGACTGAAGACAATTTTGAGGCGGCTGGACTGAAGGGCTTCAAGGTCAGCGGCGTGATGGATCCGACCTTCATCTACAGCCGCAACCAGGATCGCTCCGGCTTTATCTTTCTGAATAACTTTGATGGCCGCGACGGCGAGTCGCCCTACGCCTTTGACAATGGCAATTTCGGTCAGGTCATGCTCGATATCCAGAAGGAGACCGAGGGTGGCAACAAATGGCGCTTGACGCTGGCACCGCACAAATCAGCCAGTTCGGCCTACAACCTTGGCTCGATCGTGCACGAGGCTTCTGTTTCGATTCCTTTGATTGATCCTGCAACACGCTTGATCGCCGGTCAGTTCCCGGACTGGTCCGGCTACGAGTACCTGCCGGCCAATCAGCAACCGCTGATCACGCACAACATGCTGTTTGATTTCACCATTCCCAGTTTCTACAGCGGCGCCGGCATGGAAATTACACGCGGCCCATGGATTACCAAGTTCCTCATCGGCAATATGAACCAGGTGGCCCGCGCGTCTGGTGAAAAAGACCCGTCGCTCAACTACCGGGTTGATTACAGCACGGGTGAATTCAGTGGCTTCGGTTTCGCCGGAACCCATACTTTCGGCACCAATGCACTCAACCTCTTTGAAGTCGATGGCTATTTCACGCGTGGTGACTGGACCTTCCAGGGTCAGGTTGGCGTTGGCCGCTGGGCTGGACAGGGTGCCGATCAGCTGTACGCACCTACGGATGCGCAATGGTGGGGGCTTTCAGGTCTGGCCGGATATAAACTGACACCGCGTCTGCAAGCGGTCGTGCGGGCTGATTACATTAACAACGCCAAGAATGGTGGCGGTGTTTTTGGTTATGCTAATGGTTCGACGACAACTTCCATCGCTCCAATTGCGTTCGATTCCCGCAATGGCTTTGGCGCATCGCAGCAGGACATTACTGACTACATTGCCGGCAATATCAGCGAGTTGACCGGTGCCAATCGTTATGCGCTGTCGCTCGGCCTAAACTATCTGGTGAACCCGAGCACCACCTGGAAGCTTGAGCTACGTTACGACGGTGCGAACAAGGACGTGTTCCAGGATTACCGTGGTGACCCGAGCGGGGGTGCACTTAACTTCAGAAATAGCAACATCCTGCTGGGGACTGCAGTCGTCGTTTCCTTCTAGCAGGCGAGGGCGGTTCGTCCGCCTCGCAGAATATTCACGCGGGGTTGGCAGCGATGCCGCCCCGTTTCCATTTTTGGTCCGCCATGGAACCAATTTCGTCGCACAGCAGCAATCCACTTGAGCACGTCATGACAGCAGAAAAAACCACACTTACACCAAAGTTTGATGGACGGTCCTTGATCGACGGCAAACGGACGGAGTCCCTTAGCGGCGAAACCTTTGACTGCATTTCACCGGTAGACGGCGCCACACTGACCACGGTTGCACGCTGCGGTGAAGCCGACATCAACGCCGCCGTGGCCGCAGCGCGCGCCGCCTTTGAAGACAAGCGCTGGCGCGGCTTGGCACCGGCGCAGCGCAAACGCATCATGATCCGCTTTGCCGACTTGCTGCAAAAGCATGGTGATGAACTTGCGCTGACCGAAACACTGGACATGGGAAAGCCGATCAAGTACGCACGCGGCCTGGACGTTAACAGCGCGGCCAATTGCATTCGCTGGTATGGCGAAGCAGTGGACAAAATCTATGACGAAATCGCGCCGACGCCCAGTACGGCACTGGCGCTGATCACACGCGAACCGGTCGGCGTCGTCGGCGTCATCGTGCCCTGGAATTACCCGATGATCATGGCGGCGTGGAAGATTGCGCCGGCGCTGGCAGCCGGCAATTCAGTCGTTCTCAAACCAAGTGAGAAGTCACCCTTGACCGCTTTGCGCATGGCCGATCTGGCGCTCGAAGCGGGCATCCCGGCGGGGGTCTTCAACGTCGTGACCGGCTTTGGCCCGGAAGCAGGCTCGCCACTTGCGCTGCACATGGATGTCGACTGCATCGCGTTCACAGGCTCAACCCGGGTTGGCAAGCAGATCCACGTCATGGCTGGCCAAAGCAACTTGAAGCGTGCCTGGACTGAACTCGGTGGCAAGTCGCCCAATATTGTGTTTGCCGATTGCCCGGACCTGGACCGTGCCGTCGAGGCCGCTATCGGCAGCATCTTCTTCAACCAGGGCGAGAGTTGCAATGCGCCATCGCGCCTGTTTGTCGAGGCCAGCATCAAGGAAAAGTTTCTGGAGAAGGCGTTGGCCTTGGTGCCTGGCTATGCGCCTGGCAATCCGCTGGACCCGGCGACGGTGATGGGCGCCATCGTCGACCAGACGCAGATGAATTCAGTGCTGCGCTACATCGAAAGCGGCAAGAGCGAGGGCGCCAAACTGCTCGCCGGTGGCGAGCAGGCGCGGATTGAGAGCGGGGGCTGCTACGTGCAGCCGACCATTTTTGACGGCGTGCACAACGACATGAAAATTGCTCGCGAAGAGATCTTCGGCCCGGTGTTGTCGGTGCTGTCCTTCACCGATGCGGCGGACGTGGTGCGCCAGGCTAATGCCACTGTTTATGGGCTGCATGCAGCGGTCTGGACACGCGACATCAACAAGGCGCATGGCGTTGCGCGCGCCTTGCGTGCGGGTACCGTGCATGTGAATCAGTACGACGAGGACGACATCACCGTGCCATTCGGCGGCTTCAAGCAGAGTGGCGTGGGACGCGACAAGTCGCTGCACGCGTTCGACAAATACATGGAAACCAAAACCACCTGGATTCGAATCGACAGTCCGGTCTAATCGCCGTCTGACTGCCGCCCGACACGGGCGACTGGACCGCTCCTGAGAGAAACAATATGACGATCGAAGCCACCATCGAGCGCTTGAGCGCATTAGGTATTCACAGTATCTTGACGCAGTTTACCGACCTGCATGGCGTGGCCAAGGGCAAGCTGGTGCCGCTGCAAAATCTGCGCGAATGGGTTGAGACCGGCGCTGGATTTGCCGGCCCGAGCATCTGGGGTACCGGATTGCCGCGTCACGGCAAGCGCAGCGAATACTACGCACGCGTGCAACTGGAGTCGCTGCGGCCCTTGCCCTTCATGCCCGGCGTGGCGCACGCGGTGTGCGACGGTTTCGCTGCTGGTGAGGCACTGGAGACCTGTTCTCGTCAGTTGCTCAAACGTCAGTTGGCACGCCTGACTGAACGTGGTTGGACGCTGTGGGTCGGCATTGAGCCGGAGTTTTTCTTGTTGAACAAGGATGCACAAGGGCGTTGGCAAGGGGCAGACCCCCTGGACCAGCTTGACAAGCCCTCGTACGACATCAAGGCGATTCACCGCAATAGCGGTTTTCTGGAAGACATGCGGCAAACCCTGACCGACTTGGGTTTTGAACTGCAGCAGATCGATCACGAGGATGCCTGCGGTCAATACGAGATCAACTACAAATTTGATGACGCACTGGCAGCAGCGGATAGCTACATGCTGTTCAAGATGACGGCTCATGCCATTGCGCGCAAACACGGCATGACTTTTAGTTGCATGCCCAAGCCACTCGCCAGCGCACCCGGCAGCGGTTTGCATTTTCATTTGAGTATTACCGATAGCCAGGGAAGGGCGGTGTTCACGGACGCGAGCGACCCGCTCCAATTGAGTGCAGCAGCCTACCAATTTGTTGCGGGCTTGCTCGCTCACGCGGACGCATTGGCGGCGCTGTGCGCACCGACCGTCAACAGTTATAAGCGGCTGGCCTGCAGCCACAGCGCTTCCGGTACGACCTGGTCCCCAGTCTGGAAAAGCTATGGCGACAACAATCGAACCTGTTTGGTGCGAACCGTGGCGGGAAGAATCGAATGGCGCTTGCCGGATCCGTCCTGCAACGTGTACGCCGCGATTGCGGCCACTCTGGCAGCGGGGCTCGATGGCCTCGAACGGCAACTGAAGGCGCCGCCTGCATGCGATGTCGATTTATACCAATTGCAGGCCGCGGGTTTGCCGATGCCACCACGACTGCCGCGTGACCTTTGCGCCGCGCTGGAAGCACTTGAATCTGACCCGTTGTTGCGCACCGCGGTCGGCGAGGTCTTTTGCACCGAATTCATCCGGCTCAAGTACCTGGAATGGGATGAATACAACACGCAGATCAGTGACTGGGAAACTGAGCGTTACTCTGACGGCTTTTAGACTTTCATTATCTGAAAACCAAATTCAACTCTCAGAAATTGGTTTTGTTGCGCTGCGGCATTTTTTCTCAGGGTGAAATATGTCGTTTCATATGGTGATTTGAGACGTCTAAGTTGTTGATTTTGCTAGATTAAATTATGTCTTATATAAGACATAAGATATCAACACAAGTCTTATACAAGACATAGAATTCTGTTCATCGGCACCAGACTTGCATGGCAAGCGGTGTAGACAGATTCAATCAACCTTAGGAGTTTTTTCATGCCGCAAGCCATTACTGAGCAACTCAGCCGCGAACAGCAAATCGCCGCCCTGGAAAAAGACTGGGCCACCAATCCCCGCTGGAAGGGCATCAAGCGCGGCTACAGCGCTGCCGACGTGGTGCGTCTGCGCGGTTCATTCCCGATCGAGTACACGCTGGCCCGCCGTGGCGCGGAAAAGCTGTGGGATCTGGTCAATACCGAAGACTATGTCAATTGTCTGGGCGCACTGACCGGTGGTCAGGCGATGCAGCAGGTCAAGGCTGGCGTCAAGGCAATTTACCTGTCGG
>CAITXW010000164.1 GCA_903896425.1 uncultured beta proteobacterium
TCACGGAAGTCAACGAAGCGCTGCGCGCCGACCCCTCGCTGGCCAACTCGGATCCGCTGGGCGCCGGCTGGTTCTTCAAAGTCAAACTCAGCAACCCGGCCGAGCTCGACACCCTGATGGACGAGACCAGCTACACCAGCTATTCCGCCGCCTGATTGCGACGGCCCGTCATCGCGAGGCGTAGGGGGTAGCCCGTATGAAGCCGAAGGCGCAATACGGGAACACTTCGGCGGGGCCGAGCCCCGTATTACGCTGCGCTCCATACGGGCTACGTGCGCAATAACGCCAGCAACTCCGCTTTTCTTTCCTCCAGCTTTTAGGTCACTTCCATGTCCAGCACACCCCTCACAGCCTTAGAAAACCCGCGTGAATTCATCGCCCGCCACATCGGCGTCGATGCGGCCGAAGAGGCCATGATGCTCAAGCTTGTCGGCGCCACATCAAGGCGCGAGCTGATCGACGGCATCGTGCCGCGCTCGATTGCGCGCAGCACACCGATGGCGATTCCGGCCGCCATCACCGAAGCGGCTGCGCTGGCGGAACTCAAAGCGATGGCGGCGAAGAACCAGATCTTCAGGAGCCACATCGGCCAGGGCTATTACGACACGCAAACGCCCGGCGTGATCCTGCGCAACATTCTGGAAAACCCCGCCTGGTACACCGCCTACACGCCGTACCAGGCCGAAATCAGCCAGGGCCGCATGGAGGCGCTGGTGAATTTCCAGACCATGATCACCGACCTCACCGGCATGCCGATGGCCAACGCCTCCATGCTCGACGAAGCCACGTCAGCGGCCGAAGCCATGACGCTGGCGCTGCGCGTGGGCAAATCCAAATCGACCACCTTTCTGGTGGACGATCAGGTGCTGCCGCAGACCTTGGAAGTGATCAAGACCCGCGCCCAGCCCCTGGGCATTACGGTGAAAACCTGTTCGGGTGACGAGGGTCGGACTGAAGACAGCTTTGCCGTGCTGCTGCAATACCCGGGTGTCAGTGGTGTGGTGCGCGATGACCGCGAATGGATCAAGGCCTACAAGGCGCGCGGTGGCGTCGTCATCATGGCCGCCGACCTGCTGGCGCTGACCCTGCTCACGCCACCGGGCGAACTTGGCGCCGACATCGCGATTGGCAGCACGCAACGCTTTGGCATGCCGATGGGCAACGGCGGTCCGCACGCCGCCTACATGGCCTGCCGCGACGACTTCAAACGCTCGATGCCAGGCCGCCTCGTCGGCGTCAGCGTCGACGTGCACGGCAACCCGGCCTACCGACTGGCGTTGCAAACGCGCGAGCAGCACATCCGGCGCGAGAAGGCTACCTCCAACATCTGCACGGCACAGGTGCTGCCGGCCGTCATTGCCAGCATGTACGCGGTGTATCACGGCCCGCAAGGTCTGGCACGCATCGCACAACGCGTGGCGACCCTGACCGCCATCCTGGCACGCGGACTGCAGGCCATGGGTTATCAACTGGCCAACGCCACTGCCTTCGACACGCTGACGATTCAGTCCGCTGCGGCCACGGCCGCCATCGTGGCCAAGGCGCGCGCGGCACGCGTCAACCTGCGTCTGGCCTCCAGCGCCAGCCTGGGCGTCTCGCTTGATGAAACCTCGACCCGCGAAGACGTTGAACAGCTCTGGTCCTTCTTCGCCAAGGATGCGCAGGCAGTGCCGCGCGTCGCTGCGCTGGAGCAAAACAGCGCCACGCTGTTGCCAGTCGCCCTGCAGCGCAGCAGCGCCTATCTGACGCACCCGGTGTTCAACACCTACCACTCCGAGACCGGCATGCTGCGCTACATCCGGCGCCTGAGCGACAAGGACCTGGCGCTGGACCGCAGCA
>CAITXW010000165.1 GCA_903896425.1 uncultured beta proteobacterium
AAAAGTCACCGCATCCGAGCCAATATGCTCGGAATTTCGATGAAATCGCGTTTTGTGATTCATTGAATAACTGTTTGACCATCAACACTCGCATTTGCGAGGGTTGTTCAGACCATCCCAAGAACGATTGAACCGTTCTCGGTTGTAAATTCAACAATCACATCAGCGGCAGATATGCTTTTTCTGATCTGCATCCGTGCGATGTAACCAGTTAGATCGACCGGAACGCCGAGCGAATCCTTCCATATCGCTTGAAGCGAAAAAGTCGCCCCCTGCTCAATAATCAAGTCGTATTCGGTCATGGTGTTTATCTCGCAGTTAGGACCCAGGCGCGGCGGGCCAGATAATGTTGAACGGGTCTGCCTGGCCGGGAATGTCCCGCAATGCCTGGCGATAAGTCACCCAATCTGTTTTGGTCACCAGCGAAACATCGGACAGTTGCGTCCAATCTGAATCGTCCAGAAGTTTGTTGCGCTTCGCCCTGATGGAAGCAAAGACTTGTTCATCGGGGAGATTCTCCCAAGCCTTTGTCGCCCAATTAAAAACCTTATCGACGCTTGGTTGTTTTGGAATTTCAATGAAAGCCCCGTTTTCCACCCACCCATCAATTAACGTGCTGCCTTCCATCAGCGATTGCCCTTCTGGGGCAATAATTTCAGCGTCAGCCCATCCCGACAATTTAATTTGACCGGTTAGGGTGTCATATAACGTGACGAACATTTTTATTCCAATTATTTAGACTTTGTTCTCTTGAACAACCATAAAAACATCTTGAGTTACAGAAGAAAACTGATATGTTCCCCCGTTAAAAGCACAGGAACTACCCAAACTGTTCAAGGGCGATGCCCGAAGGCGAAGTCCGAAAGTATGAGTACCCACTGGGTGGGTGATTCTGTAAACAAACGTCGTAGAGATCTGCGATTGAATCCCGTACCCGTTAGCGGAAACGGGTGTCCCGACAACAGTAGCTTTGTGATCTAAATACCCCCCAACAAATAACACGTATGCACCGTCATATATCATGTCAAGTTCAAAAGTGAATCCGATCGCATGGTCTAAGTTGTCCAGATTTACATTTGCCTGACAGGAGCAGAAAGCTGTTACTGTTACTGGCCCGCCCGTGCAGTCCAAACTGCAAATATTGAAGTTATCTACGGTGCATGAGGTATCTGTTCTAAGGGGGGTTCCAGTTGTAACTATTCGGTGACCAGCCGCAGATGAAGTTACCGAACCCGTGACGATATTTCCGGTGGTAACGATATTCCCTGTCATGGCCAATGTTCCGGCTGAGGTATCCCATTTCAGATTCTTGCTACTGTTGCCAATCGCAAAAACTGCGTTGCCGCTTTCATTACCAAGAAAGAATCCCCCGGTTGGGTCTGCGGAGGTTGTTTTTCCAGAATTGAAATACCCACCTGGTAAAACCGAAACCGAACTTGCCAGCGTCGTGCCGAGCAAACCCTGTGCGCCCTGGGCGCCAGTTGACCCTTGCGCGCCCGCACCGCCAGTTGCGCCGGTGCCGCCTTGATTGCCGACCGAGCCCTGTGCGCCGCCCCAACCCTGTGAGCCTTGCGATCCGACTGCGCCGGTGCCGCCTGTTGCGCCGGTATTGCCCTGTACCCCGACACTGCCCTGTGCGCCAGTGGTGCCAGTAACGCCCTGCGAACCCTGCAAGCCAGTTGCGCCTTGTAAGCCGGTGCTGCCGGTATTGCCCTGCGTGCCGGTAACGCCCTGCGCGCCTGTTGTACCCGTGGCACCCTGCGAACCAACATTGCCGGTCGCACCTTGAGAGCCTGTCGCTCCGGTCGCGCCCTGGATGCCAGTAGATCCCTGCGCGCCAGCGGTTCCAGTTGAACCCTGTGAACCCTGCGGACCCGTTGCGCCTTGTGTACCTGTCGCGCCCGCCGTGCCTTGCGATCCGGTCGCACCGCCGGAGCCGCCCGATCCTGTTGACCCCTGTGATCCGATAGCCCCTTGCGCGCCTGTCACGCCTTGCGAGCCGACATTCCCGGTGGCACCCGGCGAACCTTGAAACCCTTGCGCGCCGGAGTTGCCCTGCGAACCAGTACCGCCGGTGCCGCCAACGGCGCCCTGGGCGCCCTGCGATCCGTTTGCGCCAGCCGAACCTTGAAAACCCTGCGTGCCGTTGCTTCCCTGAGAGCCAGTGCCACCAGTGCTGCCGCCGACGCCCTGAGTACCTTGCGATCCCGTTGCGCCGCCGGACCCCTGATTGCCCTGCGCGCCAACAACGCCCTGGGCGCCGACCACGCCTTGAGCGCCTACGCCGCCCTGGGCGCCCTGATTGCCGACCCCGCCCTGATTACCCTGCGCACCGACCACGCCTTGCGGCCCCTGAAAGCCCTGCGCGCCCTGGGCGCCGGTCGCACCCAGCGTGTACCAACCGGTGTTGGTCTCGTTTCTGATCTTGAGGACGGCAGCCATTACATAAGCACTTCGCCAGCAGGTCTTTTGGCGTAAGTGGGCTTACTGCCCGATGGTTGTGGGCTTACTGCCCGGAAAACCTCACACGATTGGCTTGCTGCCAGGCGTGAGCGCTTGGGAAAATGAATTTGCAGGGCAGCGCGGTTCAGGTCGTGGTAAGTCGAAACTGAGGGTGAAGCCAAGTGCCCGTGCAAAAGCGCAGCAGGCGCCGCCAACAACTGGGCTGGAGCGCCTGAAATGTTTACAAAATGCACAAAACAAATGCCTGCCAAAGTGCTGGTGATTGGCATATCGTGCTGACGTGAAAGTATCCTTTAGGCTCAAAGCCACTCGCCGCCGGCTCCATCTAATTCCATTGACGGAATATTCCATGGAGGCTATACTTTCAACATGAATTGGGATGTTGAGTACACCGACGAATTCGGTCAATGGTGGCGTGGCCTGTCCGAAGATGAGCAGGTGTCGCTGGATGCATCCGTACGCTTGCTGGAGGATCGCGGCCCGAATTTGGGGTTCCCTCACAGCAGCGGGGTCAACGGCTCAAAACACAGCCATATGCGTGAATTGCGCACGCAGCACGATGGGCGACCGTTTCGAACCCTGTATGCGTTTGACCCCAGGCGTTCGGCTATCTTACTAATCGGGGGCGACAAGACTGGAGACGACCGGTGGTATGACGTACACATCCCGATCGCGGACGGACTCTACGACCAACATCTGGAGCAACTTCGAAAGGAAGGGTTGATCAATGGCTAATAAATTCTCTGACTTGCGCTCGCGCATGTCTCCCCAAGCCCAAGCGCGGGCTGGGACCAAGGCGCAGGCGATGCTTGCCGAAATGCCGCTCAACGAACTACGGCAAGCGCGTGGGCTGTCCCAAAAAATGCTGGCCGAGGTGCTCAACGTCCAGCAGCCGTCCATCGCCAAAATGGAAAAACGTACGGACATGTACCTATCAACCCTGCGTAGTCACATTGAGGCGATGGGTGGGCAGCTGGAGGTGGTTGCGCGCTTTCCGGATGGCGCGGTCAAAATCAGCAACTTTGGCGACCTTGGGTCCGCCGCAGTGGCGTGATTTTTAAGGCGGCTGAAACCTGACCGCTCGGGGCGAAATTGCCGAATGGAGTTAAAAACTCCGCGATGAATGACCGGTTTTACGCTTGTTATCTGAACAAGGTGCCATCACAAGTTGCAGATGCCCACTGATAGCAGGAAATATAGCACAACCTGAACTTATTGGTAGCAATAAATTATTTCAGATAGCAAAACAAATCAATAAACGATGCTGCGAACACCCTTGACAAGGCAGGAGGCGCACAACCACTGTTTTGTTCCACCCTTGGGAGTACCACCGTCCAACAACAGCCCGGTCGTCACCTGAATCATGTCGCGGGAGCCGCAGGCACACTGCAAAAATGCTACTTTTGAGAAAGCATTTACCCTCTTGATGATCTGTTTTATCTTCGGCGAGTCACCTTTCGGAACCAGAATAAGTTTTGTCATTGGGCCAATATAGGCAAGACAAGCAAATGGCGCAACGTTTCATTTCGGGATGCTCGCCATTTGTTGGTTGAACTGCGTAAAGACATATACCGGTCGCTCAGATTTTTCCGCCGGACACCCGCAAAGTGCCCAAAAGAGTCATTCGGTAGGTCGCATTGGACGCCTCAAAGCGGTCAACGCAAACGGCGTTGTCGCATACGCAAGCTTCGTCACTGCATCGTAGCCGGACAACCATCTGGATCGTCGAATGGAATGGCGAGATGCAAGTGCTGGCTCCAAACGTTGATTTTCCGCTCGGCTGCTGATGAGATAGGAATGCCTACTGCTCGCCGAATTACTTTCTCAGTTGAGACGGGATCGTTGAGAGTTTCTGCTCGACTGCTGCGACGTTGAAAAGACTCCACTTTTCTGCTTAAATTGGCCGAAATGGCGGCCCCATTTTCTATCCGCGTTGGGTCAACAACGATAAACAACGCTCCAGCTTGTTTAATGGGTTCGGAGAGTTCCAAAACGTCCAGCAGCAAGGATTGATCGATATGAGGTTCCAGCACCAAACGAATAATCCGACAGACTTCGCCACGCCAGTCCGAAGCAGAATCGGTCGGCCTGCCTTCGCACCCGCGTTCATCAGTCAGGAAGATCTCGGGCTCCCCGATGTCGACGCACATCAACTGTCCAGAGCTGTCAGAAAGTGCAATCGAAACCGCAGTTTCGGCGGAGCGAGTCGAAGAGTAACCCTTGTCATCAATTGAAGGCGTCTGAGTTCTTGAGAAGGCAATGCCAATCAAGTTGCCTTCCGACACGCGCCGGGTATAGAGCGCCATCGCACCGCAGTCAGATGAACTTACTACACTGGCAGCGCCAAGACCCGTCGCGATTGCATGCATCATGGCCAATTCGTTGGCTTGATGCGCGATGAGAATGCCATGACCAGATCCCCCATCAATGTGAACGGTCGATTCTCCTGTGAATTGAACATTGATTGAAGGCTCAGTCCAACCTTCATGACTCATACCTTCAAGTTCTTGCAGCAGTCGATTCACTCCCTGCACATCAAAGCCAAGAAGGCTCGCCTTTACGAAGCTTTGAGCTAATAGCAGGGCCGTGGCATCGGGCACCCCGAGCGCCGCGAGGCACTCGGTAGCCCACCGCATCAACGTGTGTGCTGGGATTCGATGCGCAACAAACGAGGCGCTAGCGGTCGTGCCTCTAGTCATTGCAAATCCTGCCCAAATCGTTCGACTCGAACATGCGCGGCAACGAAGCCGGTGACATGCAGGCTTTTCTAAATGTTAGCCAGTAACCCACCATCAACTCGAACCTGAGAGCCCGTGACATACGATGCGCATTTGCTGGCCAAGAAGGCTACGACCTTGGCATATTCCTGCGGGTCACCGTAGCGACCCATGGGAATCAGGGCCAGACTCTCGGCTACGACATCCTGCACGCCGACTCCTGTTCGCTTGGCCTTGGCGGCGTCGAGTGCATGCACGCGCGCCGTCTCGATACGGCCCGGGATGACAACATTGACGGTGACACCATCAGGCGCTACCTCGCGCGCCAGCGTTTTTGCCCACCCGACCAGGGTTGCGCGCAGCGCATTGCTGAGCGCCAGATTGGGAATCGGCGAAACCACGCCCGATGACGCGCTCACCAGGACACGACCAAAGCGGCGTTCACGCATGGCGGGCAGCAAACGCGTGGTAATCGCCATGACGGACATCACCATAGACTGGAACTGCCCCATCCAGACCTTCTCATCAAAGACCTGTGCCAGTGATGGCGGCGGCCCGCCGGTGTTGGCGAACAGAATATCAACTGGGCCCAGTTCGCCTTGAATTGCCCGCAGGTGCCCATCTATCTCGGACGCGTTCGCAAGATCCCAGACGCACTGCACTGTCTTGACCCCGTGTTGACGCAACTTGTCGGCATTGGCCGCCAGCGCCTGTGCGTTGGTTCCAGCCAACGCAATGTTGACGCCCTCGCGTGCCAACACTTCGGCGACTGCCGAGCCGAGCCCCCCGCTTGCGCCCAGCACGAGTGCTGTACGTCCTTTGATACCCAGTTCCATCTTATAAATCCTATGACATTACGCGCGGCCGATTGTAGAGGGCCACTTCTCTGCGTGGTAGAAACCTTATATGCCATTGGACACCAAGCCGCAGCGTGGTATTCAAGCGGCGCTGCTTGTTCTTTCGCCGCCAGCCTGCAAATAGGCCTCTTGTGTTTCCCGAATATGCCGTTTCAGCAGCGTTTGCGCCTGGCCGATCTTGCCTTCGCGTATGCGCTCAACGATCACCGAGTGGTTGTACTGGCAGCCGGAAATTTGCGTGTTATGCGCCGGTAACCGCCAGCGCAGCGCATGGATTTTGTGTTCGATCAAGTGGTACGCATCACGCAGGTAGGTGTTATTGGAGCGGCGCATGATGATGCCGTGGAATTCCGCATCCAGTTCGGGCAGCGGCCGTTTGGTGCGTGGTGTTTTCAGATTCGCGTCCAACTCGGCTAGCAAGCCGGCGCGGTCATGTGTCATCGCCTCCGCCAGTGCAGCAGATTCCAGAATTTCGCGGAAACGACAGATTTGCGCAACGTCTTCGCGATTAACCATAAACACATAGGTGCCGCTCTGGGGATAAATGTCCACCAAACCATCGCCGCGCAATCGCAGCAAGGCCTCACGTACCGGTGTCTTGCTAATGCCCAGTTCGAGTGCCAGCGCAGCTTCCGAGAGTTGCTCGCCCAAGGCCAGCCGGCCTTTCACGATCGAGGCACGTATGCTCTCGATAGCCATATCGGTCAGCGATTTGGGTCGTTCCAGCTTTCGAGCGGTATTCACGAGTGGATAGTTCGCATTTTGTGATTCGTTTTTAATCATATCGCAGCATGGGTTTGTACCCATGGGCTCGCGATAAACTGTCAATTCGATGCCAGCAACTCGCGCACAGCTTTCGGTGCCGGTATCGGTGCTACCGCGCCATAGCCCTTAGTGGACAAGGCTGCCGCTGCGTTGGCATACCGTGCCGCTTCCCATTGCGTGTCACCAGCTGCCAGTCGCGCGAGAAACGCGCCGCAAAAACAATCGCCCGCACCGGTCGCATCGACTGCGCTCACCTTGAACCCGGGGATGGTCTCGCGCCGCACGCCATCACTGACCACAACGCCTTGTGCGCCCAGTTTCAACATCACCGTGCGTGCGCCCAGACCGTGCGCCCAGTCGATGATGGCATCATGGTCGCTCAGATCTGAAAGCGCCTGTGCATCCTCCAGGCTGGGGAAGAAATAGTCGGCCATGGCCGCTGCCGCGCTGATCACTGCACGCGCGCGTGCCAAAGGCCATAGCTTGAGTCGAAGGTTTGAATCCAGCGCTACACGTACTCCGCTGGCACGCGCCACTTCGAAGGCTGCCAGGACACAGTCACTGGCATTGGCACTAATGCCCAGGCTGATGCCTGAGGCCTGCAAGAAAGCGCTGGAGCGTATCAAATCCAGGGGCAAGTCTTCCACCCGCATGCGGCTAGCTGCCGAACCCGAGCGCAGGTAGCTGAACACATGCCCGCTGGGGTCATGGTTGACGAAGTAAACACCTGTGTGCGCGTTTTTGTCCGTCGCTACCGCCTGCGTTTCAACGCCTTCGTGGCGCCACAAATCCAGTAGCATGCGGCCAAATTCGTCGTCCCCCACACGCGTCACATAGGCGGTGCGGGCGCCCTGACGCGCAGCCGCAATCGCCATGTTGGAAGTGTC